>CAIWTJ010000071.1 GCA_903915535.1 Enhydrobacter aerosaccus | reverse complement strand
TGACCCGAGTCCGCCTTTTCGACGGCATCCATGGACAGGGCCCGAATGGCGTTGGCCATGTCGCGCTGAGCGGCGGTCTGTTCGGTCATTTTATGTATGCGCCGTATGGTTTTTTTGATTGGCGCGCAACATGCCGACGCACCCTGTCAGCGTCAATGCGCAAAACCTCATGGCTGACCCAGATATTGAGGGCAAGGACGCTCCACAGGGGCAATATGTTGACCGTCAACAGGCGCACAACTTATCCTCCGCAGATGGAGCAGACGCAGCCCAGCGGCCGACTGCGATCCTCCGATGGGGGAGCAATGTCCAAGGCAGCCAGTGCGAAAGATCGCGTGGACGATGCGCTGAGCCGATTGGAATCGATGGTCGAGGAGCGCCTGCAGAGCGAGCAGGCACGATCCGAAGACCTCGCCCGCCGTCTCGGCAAGCTGGAGAAGCAACACGACGAACTCAGGAAAGTTGCGACGGAAGTGGAATCCCGGCTGGAGCGGGCCATGGAATACATTCGCTCGCTGCTGGCCGCCGACCAGAAGTGACGGCCCGCAGCCGTCATCCCGAGCCTTTGCGAGGGATCTTTTGATCACAGGCAAAGATGCTTCGCTACGCCCAGCATGACAGGCTACACTGCACGACCCCTCTAAACGCCGAATAACGGCGCAATAAACAGGAGAAGCGGATAATGCCGCAGGTTTCGATTCAAATCGCCAACCGGACCTATGAACTCGCCTGTGGCGAAGGCGAGGAAGCGCGCGTGCGCGAGCTCGGCGCCTATGTCGACGGCAAGATCGTCGAACTGCGCAAGCAACTGCCGCCGGGCACGCCCGAGGTGAAGCTGATGGTGTTCGCGGCCCTGATGCTGGCCGACGAAAGCCGCGAAGCGCGCATCCAGGCCAAGCAGGCCGAGAGCGCGCGGGCGAGCGCCACCGACAATGCCGAGACCCTGGCCTCGGCGCTGGAAGAGCTGATCACCTCGCGCGTCGACAAGATCCAGAAAAAGGTCAGCGGCGCGGCCTAGTTTTAGCCTCCCCGGAGGCCTACATTGGGGTGGGGCGGTTTCTGCGCGGTGCGTGGTTCGCTTAAAACCCCTGGACCAATAAGATCTCCTGGGAGCTGTTCCTGGCTTGGACCGTGGTCTGGGCTATACGGTGCCCACCTGCTTTGCAGGTCTTGGAGGTTTCACGTGCCACGGCCCATCGTGGAGCCGCCCCACCTTCCTCTCCACCCGCGGACATGAACCCGATCCAAGCCAAGCAGACCCTGCGCAGCGCCATGCTGGCGTGGCGCACCGGTCTCTCCGACGACGAGCGGCGCGAGGCGTCGGACGGCCTGGTCGAGCAGTTCCGCCGCGAGCGGCCGATCGAGACGCCCGCCGTCGTGTCGGGGTTCTGGCCGATGACCGACGAACTCGATATCCGGCCGCTGATGTTCGAGCTGTTCAACGAGGGCTGTCAGCTCGCGCTGCCGGTCGTGATCGGCAAGGGCCAGCCGCTGGTGTTTCGCGCCTGGCGTCCGGGCGATCCGCTGGAGCAGGGCGTGTTCAGAACGCTGCATCCCTTGCCCACGCGCGAAGTGGTCGAGCCCGACGTGCTGATCGTGCCGCTGCTGGCCTGTGACGAGGCGGGCTGGCGGCTGGGCTACGGCGGCGGCTTCTACGACCGTACGCTGCGGGGCCTGCGCCGGCGCCGCAAGGTTCTCGCGCTGGGCGTGGCGTTCGACGAGCAGCTCGTCGCCGAGGACGTGCCGCATGGCCCCGAAGACGAACGTATCGATTGGTTGTTGACCGATCGCCGTGTTTGCGCGTTTGTCTGAAGCATGAAGCTTTTATTCTGCGGTGACATCGTCGGGCGCTCGGGACGCGAGGCCGTGCTGAAGCATGTGCCGAAACTGCGCCAGGACCTCGGCCTCGATTTCGTCGTGGTGAACGGCGAGAACGCCGCGGCGGGCTTCGGTATTACCGCCAAGATCTGCGCCGAGTTGCATGCCGGCGGCGTAGACTGCATCACGACCGGCAACCACGTCTGGGACCAGCGCGAGATCATTCCTTACATCGCGCAGGACAAGCGCCTGCTGCGGCCGGTGAACTTTCCGCCCGGCACGCCGGGCTGGGGCGCCAACCTGTTCGAGACGGCCAAGGGGCTGAAGGTCGTCGTGATCAACGTGATGTGCCGGCTGTTCATGGACCCGCTCGACGATCCCTTCCGCACCGTCGAGGCCGAGGTCGCCAAGTACACCCTCGGCCGCAACGCGCACTTCATCCTGGTCGACGTGCATGGCGAGGCGACCAGCGAGAAGCAGTCGATGGGTCATTACTTCGACGGCCGCGTCTCGGCGGTGCTGGGCACGCACAGCCACATCCCGACCGCGGATTCCTGGGTGCTGCCGGGCGGCACGGCCTACCAGACCGACGTCGGCATGTGCGGCGACTACGATTCGGTGATCGGCATGAAGAAAGAGGGCGCCGTGCTCCGCTTCATAAAGAAGGTGCCCGGCGACCGGCTGGCGCCGGCCGAGGGCGAGGGAACTATGTGCGCGGCCCTTGTCGAAACCGATGACAAGACCGGCCTCGCCCGGTCGGTCCGGCCGATCCGGATCGGGGGGCGGCTCCCGCCGGCGGCCTAATTTTCAGCATCTTGTATCCCACAGGCTCCCTCTATACCTATTAGGGGTACCTCGAAGACGGTCGTTGACGGTCTGGGGAAAAATCGGCATCGTATTGATGTTAAACGATTTTTCGCCGCGTTGGCGGACTGTCTTCCAGGTTAGAGGGGGCGTCGGAATCAAGGTTCCGACGTTTTTTAGCGGGGGCTTCGGCCCCCGCCTTTTTTTTGGTCGGCGGCTCCGACCGCATCACTAACAGTCCCAAAATCCACGAGAAGTGGTATAGCCGCGCAATCACGTTACTCAATCTGGTTGTCGCGCCATGGCTGGTCATTCCCAGTTCAAGAACATCATGCATCGCAAGGGCCGCCAGGACGCGGTCAAGGCGAAGATCTTCACCAAGCTCATCCGTGAAATCACCACGGCGGCCAGGCTCGGCGCTGCCGATCCCAATGCCAATCCGCGCCTGCGCGCGGCGGTGATCTCGGCGCGCGAGAACAACATGACGCGCGACACGATCGATCGGGCGATCAAGCGCGGTTCGGGCAACGACGCCGACGCGAACTACGACGAGATGCGCTACGAGGGTTACGGTCCCGGTGGCGTCGCGCTCGTCGTCGAGGCGCTGACCAACAACCGCAACCGCACCGCCGGTGAAGTGCGTTCGATCTTTTCCAAGCACGGCGGCAACCTGGGCGAGACCAACAGCGTGTCGTTCATGTTCGACCGGATGGGCGAGTTCCGCTTCCCGCTCAAGGTCGGCTCCGCGGACGAGGTGCTGGAAAAGGCGATCGAGGCCGGCGCCGACGACGTGGTGAGCGGCGAGGGCGAGGAGGGCGCGCACGAGATCTACTGTGCCCAGGACAGCTTCACCGTGGTCCGCGAGGCGCTCGAGAAATCGCTGGGACAGCCCTCGTCGGCCAAGTTGATGTGGCGGCCCAAGACCACGACGCCGGTCGACGGCGAGACGGCCCAGACCCTGATAGACCTGATCGCGGCCCTCGACGACAACGACGACGTCCAGAACGTCTATGCCAATTTCGAGGTGTCGGACGACGCGCTCGCGAAGTTCGCGGCCTGATCCCGGATGCGACTTCTCGGCCTCGACCCTGGCCTGCGATTGACCGGCTGGGGCGTGATCGATGTCGACGGCAACCGGCTGCG
>CAIWTJ010000070.1 GCA_903915535.1 Enhydrobacter aerosaccus | reverse complement strand
TCGGCCCGATGGGAAAGTCGGGCTTGGGCATCGGCTTCAGCATGCGCCGGCCCGCCGCATAGTGACCGGCATACCAGGCGACACGCGCGGCCTGGCGGGCGGCGTAGGACAGTCGATCGAGGGTGGACACCATTACTTTCAAGGCCTCCAGGTGATCATATCGTGTCCCCGCGAGACTTGCCCGGCCAAAGTCGGCGGTTATAGTCGCGCGCCTTGCAGTGGAGCGTTGATGCCCTTCGATCAGGAACGGCGACCGGGACCCGGCGGGGGAACCCACGAGCGGGCGATCAATCTGCCGCCCGCGATCCTGTGGCTGATCGTGATCAATCTGGCGGTCCAGGGAATCCGATACCTGCTGAGCGAGGCCGTCGACGATAGTCTCGTCCTGCAGTTCGGCCTGGTGCCGGCAAATTATACGTCCGACACCGGTGTCGGCTGGCTGTCGCTGATCGGCGCGCCCATCGCCTACCAGTTCCTGCACGGCGGCTGGGTCCATGTCGGCGTGAACATGCTCAGCCTCGCGGCATTCGGCGCGCCCGTCGAACGTACCCTGGGACCGCGGCGCTTCGTGCTCTTCTATCTCTCCGCGGGCATCGTCGCGGGCTTGGCGCATGCGTTGCTCTACAGTGCTTCGGTCGATCCCGTGGTGGGCGCTTCGGGTGCGGTCAGCGGGGTGTTCGGCGCCGTCTTGATCCTGATGCGCCGCGGCGGCGGTCTTACGTCCTTGTTGCCGGTGGCGGGCGTGTGGATCGCGATGAACGTCTTCTTCGGCTACTTCGATCTGACGCCAGGTGCGGGAGGCCAGCCGGTCGCCTGGGCCGCCCATATCGCGGGCTTCGTCTATGGCCTGGCGGCGATTCGCCTGTTCCTGCCGCGGCTGCCCGCTCTTCCCGATCCTCCGCAGGACGTGGACTGAAGGCGCCGCGACGGCATGGCCGCCCAGCCGCTCTCGTTCCGTCGCGTGCTGTCGGCCAATGTCGTGGCCCTGGCGCCGGCCTATGGGGCACTTGCGGGACTTTATGCATGGGGCGCCCTCGCCGGCCGTCCGGCGTTGATCGCGGGTGCCGGCGTCACGGTCGTCACGGTCCTCCTGGTTCAGCGCTACCTGGGCTCGCTCGCCCGCTTCGCACGCTTCGTGAGCGAGCTTTCCGACGTTCAGGAGCCGGTGATGCCGCGTCTCTCCTTTGCGCCCGCGACGGAAGAGCTCGCGTCGGCCGCCGCGACGCTCGCCATGGGCTGGCGCCGCCAGCGCGCCTCGATCGACAATCTCGCGGCCTCCGCGCAGGCGATCGTCGACGGCTTGCCCGATCCGCTGATCGCGCTCGACCGCCAGCGCCGGGTCGTGCGCACCAACATCGCCGCGCGCGCCTTGCTGGGCGCGATCGCCGCCGAGCGCGATCTGTCGATGACCATGCGGCATCCCGAGTTGCTGGCGGCCATCGATGCGTTGCTGGAGACCGGAGCCGACGGCAACTTCACCGGACCGGACCAGACCGCCATCGAGATCGTGCTGTCGGGCGCGCCGGAACTCGATGTGATCGTCCATGCCCGCCGCCTGCCGCGCGCGGCGGCCGATGGATCCCTGGCCTTGCTCGTGCTGCACGACACCACCGCCCTGCGGCGCGCCGAGCGCATGCGCGCCGACTTCGTGGCCAACGCCAGCCACGAGCTCAAGACTCCGATCGCAGGACTTGCGGGCTTCATCGAGACCCTGCGCGGCCCCGCCCGCGACGACGTGGCCGCGCGCGACCGCTTCCTCGGCATCATGGCCGAGCAGGCCGACCGCATGCGCAGGCTGGTCGACGACCTGCTGATGCTCTCGCGCATCGAGCAGCACGAGCATGCGCGGCCGGCGGGCGAGGTCGATCTCGCGAGCGTGCTGCGCGGCGTGCAGGACCTGCTGCAGCTCAAGGCCGCGGCACGCAAGGTGACCGTCGAGCTCGCGATCGATCCTTCGCTGCGCAAGGCCGTCGGCGACTATGACGAGCTCACCATCGTGTTCCAGAACCTGATCGACAATGCGCTGAAATACGCCAAGCCCTCCACGACGGTGCGGGTGGCAGCGCAGCCGGCCGGCGACGATCAGGTCGCGGTCGCGGTGAGCGACGAGGGCGACGGCATTCCGGCCGCTCACTTGCCGCGCCTCACCGAGCGTTTCTACCGGGTCGACAATGCCCGCTCGCGCCAGCTCGGCGGCACGGGTCTTGGCCTGGCCATCGTCAAGCATGTGGTGAATCGCCACCGCGGCCGGCTCGACATCCAGAGCCTCCCGGGCAAAGGCTCAGTCTTTACAGTAACTTTGCCGTCCGTCTGACGAATTGCCCCCAGGCCGCGCGAGGGGCCGTCACTGAACTGTCACATATCGGTCATATAAGAGAATCCGAGCGTCCCTACTGCCATTCACCTTAGTTGAACGAGGAGGGTTCTCGATGAAATTCACCAAGATTGCCGCCCTGACGGCGGTTGCGATGGTCGCGACGTCCTGGACGGCGTTTGCTGCAGATCTGTCCGGCGCGGGCGCTACGTTTCCGTACCCGGTCTACGCCAAGTGGGCGGACGCCTACAAGAAAGAGACCGGCGTCGGCCTCAACTACCAGTCGATCGGTTCGGGCGGCGGCATCAAGCAGATCAAGGCCAAGACCGTGACCTTCGGCGCCTCCGACGCGCCGCTGCCGGGTAAGGAGCTCGACGAGAGCGGCCTCGCGCAATTCCCGATGGTGATGGGCGGCATCGTGCCGGTCGTGAATCTCGACGGTATCAAGCCGGGCGAACTCGTGATCGACGGCCCGACGCTGGCCAAGATCTATCTCGGCGACATCAAGAAGTGGGACGATCCCGCCATCGCCAAGCTGAACAGCGGTGTGAAGCTCCCGTCGAGCGCGATCGCGCTGGTCCATCGTTCGGACGGATCGGGCACGACCTACAACTTCTCCTACTACCTGTCCGACGTCAGCCCGGACTGGAAGACCAAGGTCGGCACCAACACCGCCGTGCAGTGGCCGGCCGGCATCGGCGCCAAGGGCAACGAAGGCGTCGCCAACAACGTGGCGCAGACCAAGGGCTCGATCGGCTATGTCGAGTACGCCTACGCCAAGCAGAACAAGCTCACCTTCACCAAGATGGTGAACAAGGACGGCAAGACCGTCGCGCCGACGGCCGAAGCCTTCCAAGCCGCCGCCGCCAACGCCGACTGGAACTCGCAGCCGGGCTTCGGCGTCATCCTCGCCAACCAGCCGGGCGCCGACTCGTGGCCGATGACCGCCGCGACCTGGATCCTGATCTACAAGAAGGCTCCCGATGCGGCCGCGACCACCGAAGCACTGAAGTTCTTCGCCTGGTCGTATGCCAAGGGCCAGGACATGGCGAAGGATCTCGACTACGTCCCGATGCCTGCCAAGACCGTCGGCGACATCCAGAAGATGTGGAGTGCCGACATCAAGGACGCGAGCGGCAAGTCGCTGTTCACTCTCACGCACTGATCACGGTATGCGGGGAAGGGTGCATGCCGCGCTCTTCCCCGCCCTTCCGCCGCGAGGGGTCTTAAGGTGTCTGAAGTGGCTCTGAACGATACGACGATAGCGACCGGCGAAAGCGCATCGCGCGCTGCCATCCTGAAGCGCCTTCGTGTCACGGACAATATGTTCCGCGGCATCACCCGCGGCTGCGCCCTGTTCGTCCTGCTGATCCTGAGCGGTGTCATTCTGGCGCTGGTCATCGGCGCTCTGCCGGCGCTGCATAAATTCGGCTTCGCTTTCGTCTACACCGAGGTGTGGAATCCGGTGACCGAGGAATTCGGCGCGCTCGCGCCGATCTACGGCACGCTTGTGACGTCGATCATCGCCATGGTGATCGCCGTTCCGGTCGGCATCATGGTGGCCTTCTTCCTCACCGAGCTTTGCCCCAAGATGCTGCGCCGCCCGATCGCCATCGCGATCGAGTTGCTGGCCGGCATCCCGTCGATCATCTACGGCATCTGGGGCCTCTTCGTCTTCGCGCCGTTCCTGCAGAAGTACATCCAGCCGTTCCTGATCGATACTTTCGGCAACGTGCCCGGTCTCTCCTCCGTGTTCGAGGGGCCTCCCTACGGCATCGGCATGCTGACCGCCGGCCTCATCCTCGCGATCATGGTGCTCCCGTTCATCACCGCGATCTCGCGCGACGTCTTCGACGCGGTGCCGCCGGTGCTCAAGGAGGCCGCTTACGGCCTCGGCTGCACGCAGTGGGAAGTGTTCCGCAGCGTTGTCCTGCCCTACACGAAAGTCGGCGTGATCGGCGGCGTGATGCTGGGTCTCGGCCGCGCGCTCGGCGAGACGATGGCGGTCACCTTCGTGATCGGCAATGCGCACAAGATCTCGGCGTCGATCCTGCAGCCCGGCACGACGATCTCCGCGGCCATCGCCAACGAATTCACCGAGGCGGTGAGCGACCTCTACACTTCGTCGCTGACGGCGCTCGGCCTCATCCTCTTCATCATCACTTTCTTCGTGCTGGCGGCCGCGCGCTACATGCTCCTGCGCCTCCAGAAGCAGGGTGGGTAGACACGTGGCTTCCTTCGCCTCCAATCCACTCTACGCCCGGCGCCGCCGCAGCGACGTCGTCTCCAAGGTTCTGGCCTATTCCGCGACCGCCTTCGGGCTGGGCTGGTTGGTCCTGATCCTGGGCGTCCTGCTCTACAACGGCCTGGGTGGCCTGACGCTCGACGTCTTCACCCACGACACGCCGCCGCCGGGATCGGACGGCGGCCTGCTCAATGCCATCGTCGGCAGCCTCATCATGACGATCCTGGCCGTGATCATCGGCACGCCTGTCGGCGTGCTGGCCGGCACCTACATGGCCGAGTACGGCCGCCACGACAAACTCTCGTCGGTCGTGCGCTTCATCAACGACATCCTGCTGAGCGCGCCCTCGATCGTGGTCGGCCTGTTCGTCTACCAGATCGTCGTGGCGCCGATGGGCCACTTCTCGGGCTACGCCGGCGCGGTATCGCTCGCGGTGCTGGTGATACCGGTCGTGGTGCGCACGACCGAGGACATGCTGATGCTGGTGCCCGACACGATGCGCGAAGCCGCCGCCTCGATCGGCCTGCCGCGCGCCCACATGATCGTGCGCATCGCCTACCGCGCGGCGCGCGCGGGCATCGTGACCGGCATTCTCCTCGCCATCGCGCGGGTGAGCGGAGAAACCGCGCCGTTGCTGTTCACCGCGCTCAACAACCAGTTCTTCAGCGTCAACATGAACGCGCCGATGCCGAGCCTGCCGGTCGTCATCTTCCAGTTCGCCCTGTCGCCTTACGAAGAGTGGCAGCGGCTGGCCTGGACCGGTGCGCTGCTGATCACCGTGACGGTGCTGGCGCTCAGCATCCTCGCCCGTTCTCTCACAGCTGCGAGAAAATAATCATGGATATGGCCGCTGCCACCGCTCCCGGTTCCTCACTCGTCATGCATGCCGCCGTCGGCACCGAAGGCTTGCCCGCGAAGATCTCGATCAGGAACCTCGAATTCTTCTACGGCGAAAGCCGCGCGCTGAAGGGCCTCAACCTGTCTCTCTACGCCAACAAGACGACGGCCTTCATCGGCCCGTCGGGCTGCGGAAAGTCCACGTTGCTGCGCGTTCTGAACCGGATGTACGACCTCTACCCGGGCCAGCGGGCGACAGGCGAGGTGCTGTTCGACGGCGAGAACCTGCTGGCGCCGGGCCAGGACATCAACCTGCTGCGCGCCCGCATCGGCATGGTGTTCCAGAAGCCGACGCCGTTCCCGATGACGATCTACGAGAACATCGCCTTCGGTATCCGCCTCTATGAGAAGATCTCCCGCGCCGATCTCGATGCCCGCGTCGAATCCTCGCTGCGGCGTGCGGCGCTGTGGGAAGAGGTCAAGGACAAGCTGAACGCCAGCGGCCTCAGCCTGTCGGGCGGCCAGCAGCAGCGCCTCTGCATCGCGCGCACCGTCGCCGTGAAGCCCGAAGTCATCCTGTTCGACGAGCCGTGCTCGGCGCTCGATCCGATCTCGACCGCGAAGATCGAGGAGCTGATCGACGAGATGAAGAAGGACTACACGATCGTGATCGTGACCCACAACATGCAGCAGGCGGCGCGCGTTTCGGACTTCACCGCCTTCATGTATCTCGGCGATCTCATCGAGTTCGACGCGACGGCCACCTTGTTCACCACCCCCAAGGACAAGCGCACCCAGGCCTACATCACCGGCCGCTTCGGCTAAGAGGAAATAAAGACATGGCCGACCACATCCTGAAGCGTTTCGACGAAGATCTGGAAAAGCTGAACGCCACCATCAACGAGATGGGCGGCCTGACCGAGAGCCAGTTCGCCAAGGCGCTCGATGCCGTGCGCGAGCGCGACACTGGCCTTGCCGAGCAGGTGATCGCCACCGACGCGCGGGTCGACGCGCTCGATGTGCAGGTCCAGCAGAAGACGGTCCACCTGCTGGCACTGCGCCAGCCGATGGCGGTCGACCTCCGGGTCGTGCTGTCGTCGATCAAGATCGCCGCCGCGCTCGAGCGCATCGCCGACTACGCCAAGAACACGGCCAAGCGTTCGATCGTGCTTGCCCAGGGCAATGCGCCCGCCTCGGCCGTGTCCGGCATCGACCGGCTCGGCCGCCTGGTGCGGACGGCGCTGAAGGACGTGCTCGATGCCTTCGCCGAGGAGGATGTCGAGAAGGCGCACGACGTGTGGCAGCGCGACGAGGAGATCGACCAGGTCTACACCGGCCTGTTCCGCGAGCTGCTCACCTACATGATGGAAGACCCGCGCAATATCACGGCCTGCACGCACCTGCTGTTCATGGCCAAGAACATCGAGCGCGCTGGCGACCACGTCACCAACATTGCCGAGCTGGTGAGCTTCCGGAAGACCGGCACGACCTTTGCCGAAGCGCGGCCCAAGGGGTCGGGTGCGCTCTACACGACAGGGGCGACGTAATGAGCATGGCGACCACGGCTCCCTCCCGACGCGAGACCCAGACTTCTTCGGTGAAGCCGCGCATCCTGATCGTCGAGGACGAGACCGCGCTGGTCGAGCTGCTGCGCTACAATCTCGAGCAGGCGGGCTTCAGCGTCGCCGTCGCCTACGACGGCGAGGAGGCGCTGGCCTCGGTCCAGGAGGATACGCCGGACCTCATCCTGCTCGACTGGATGCTGCCCTTGATGTCGGGCATCGAGGTTTGCCGCCAGGTGCGCCGCCAGACCGCGACCGCCAACGTGCCGATCATCATGCTCACCGCGCGCGGTGAGGAGGGCGATCGCGTGCGCGGCCTCGACGCCGGCGCCGACGACTACGTGCCCAAGCCGTTCTCGCCCACCGAGCTGGTGGCCCGCATCCGCGCCGTGCTGCGCCGCATCCGCCCGGCTCTGGCCGACGAGGCGCTCTCCTACGCCGACATCGTGATGGACCTCGTGGCGCACCGCGTGACGCGCGAGGGCAAGCCCGTGCATCTCGGACCGACCGAGTTCCGCCTGCTGCGCCACTTCATGGAGCATCCCGGCCGCGTCTTCTCGCGCGAGCAGCTGCTCGACGCGGTGTGGGGCAAGGACGTCTATGTCGAGGCGCGCACCGTCGATGTCCACATCCGGCGCCTGCGCATCGCGCTGAACGGTAGCGACCAGGCCGACGTGATCCGCACCGTGCGGGCCGCGGGCTATGCCCTCGACGCGCAAGGGTAGCAACGAGGCCAGTTTTCCACACCTGCAGTCACGGTTTTGTAGCCTGCCGGGCGTACCTCAGAGTTGCTTGTTTCCGCCGGCTCGTTCCCACGCCCCGCTCCGGAGCAGGCAGGTTCCCCGGCTCGGTCGACACCCCGCAGCCGTTCTCTCCTTCCCCCTCCCTCCGTCAGGATGGAGGGGTTTCTTTTTCGAAATGCCGGCGCACGATGATCGCCAGCACGAAGGCCGGGATGCCGAGCACGGCGGTGTAGACGAAGAAGCCCTCGTAGCCGCCGAAATTGCGCGTCGAGTAGCGCGCGGCCTGGAACGTGTCGACGATCCAGCCCGAGGAGCCCGAGATCAGCTTGCCGGGCAGGGTCATGATCGACGTGAACAGCGCGTACTGCGTGGCCGTGTAGGCGGCATTGGTGAGGCTCGACAGGAACGCGATGAAGATCGTGCCCGACATGCCGGTCACCAGATTGTCGATGCTGATGCAGACCGTGAGGATCGTGAGGTCGGGTTGGCCGACATAGGCCAGCCACGCGAACAGCAGGTTGGAGGTAGCCATCAGGAACACCGAGACCGCGAGCAGCCGCGGCGCGCCGATCCGGAACACCAGCACGCCGCCCAGGAACGCGCCCGCCATCGACATCACGAAGCCGTAGAGCTTGGTGATGTTGGCGATCTGCTGCAGCGTGAATCCCATGTCGACATAGAACGGGTTGGCCATGATGCCCATGGCGATGTCGCTCAGGCGAAACAGGCCGATGAACGCCAGCAGCGTCACCGCGTGCCAGCGGTAGCGGATGAAGAAGTCGACGAACGGGCAGACGATCGCGCCATAGAGGAAGATCAGGGTCTCGCGCAGCCAGTGCGGCAGCGGGCCGAGGCTCGCGGCATAGTCGGCGATCTTGCCCTCGCGCTCGGCCGTGCCCGCGGCCACGCGCTTCTCGGGCTCCGAGATGATCAGCGTCGTGAGGAAACCGACCAGCGCGCAGCCCGCCATCACCCGGTAGGCGAACGGCCAGGAGGCGTACTCCGCCATGTACAGCGCGCCCGCGCCCGCGATCAGCCGCGCGGCGATGCCATAGCCGAACTGGTAGGTGGCTGCGGTCGCACCCTGCAGGCTCTCGTCGGTCACCTCGATGCGGAACGCATCCATCGCGATGTCCTGCGTCGCCGAGGAGAAGGCCACGATCAGCGCGAAGACCACGAGCTTGAACAGCTCGGTGCGCGGGTCGCAGAAGGACATGCCCAGCAGGCCGAGGCCGATGCCGGTCTGCGCCAGCAGCATCCAGGATCGCCGTCGGCCCAGCCAGCGCGTCAACAGCGGCAGCGGCACGCGATCGACGACCGGCGACCAGACGAACTTGAACGAGTAGGTGATGCCGATCCAGCTCACGAAGCCGATCGCCGTCAGGCTGACGCCGTACTGGCGCATCCAGGCCGAGAGCGTCGAGAAGACCAGCAGGAACGGCAGGCCGGCGGAGAAGCCCAGGAACAGGAAGGTGACGACGCGCGGGTGCGTGTAGGTCGCGAGCGTGGCGCCCCAATCCCGCTTGTCCGAGTCCTTCTTCGCCGTGTCGCTCACATCAGGCTCTTGAGCGGCGTCTCGGGCCGGGCACCGACATGGCTGATGATCTCGGCCGCGGCGATGCCGCCCAGCCGCGCGCACTCGGCGAGCGGCTTGCCGTGCGTGAAGCCGAACAGGAAGCCCGCGGCGTAGAGATCGCCCGCGCCCGTAGTGTCGACCACCTTGGCGACCGGCGCCGCCGGCACCGCATGGGTCTCGCTGCCCTTGATCACCACGGAGCCCTGCTCGCTGCGCGTGAGGGCTGCGATCTTGGCTTCCTTGCGCGCCATCTCGAGCGCTTCCTCGAAGGAATTCACCTCGTAGAGCGACGTGATCTCGCTCTCGTTGCCGAACAGGATGTCCACCTTGTTGCGGATCAGGTCGCGGAACTCGGCGCGATAGCGGCCGACGCAGAAGGAGTCCGACAGGGTGATCGAGACCTTGCGGCCCGCGGCATGTGCGGCATCGAAGGCTTTCAGCACGGCCTTCTTGGCTTCAGGCGCGTCCCACAGATAGCCTTCGACGTAGGTCACCTGCGCGGACGCCACGAGCGCGGTGTCGATGTCAGCGGGTCCGAGGCCGGTGCAGGCGCCGAGATAGGTGCTCATGGTGCGCTGCGCGTCGGGCGTCACGCTGATCAGGCAGCGCGCGGTCGCCGGACCCGACGTCGCGGGCGGCGTCGCGAAGGACACGCCGATCGCCTTGATGTCGTGGCCGAACACCTGGCCGAGCTGGTCGTTGCGCACCTTGCCGATGTACGCGCCCTTGCCGCCGAACGACGCGATGCCCGCCATCGTGTTGCCGCACGAGCCGCCGGAGACTTCGACGCCGCTGCCCATCGCGGCGTAGAGCGCATCGGCACGCGCCTCGTCGATCAGCATCATACTGCCCTTGGTGAGGTCGTGCTTGGACAGGAAGCGGTCGTCGGCGCGGGCGATCACGTCCACGATGGCATTGCCGATTCCCAGCACGTCGAAGGCAGCGGTTGTCATGAGATCTCCAAAAGATGCATGCCGGGCTTGGTTTCTTCCAGCAGGGTCACGATGCCGGCGACCGTGAACGGCACGTCGGCGCGCAAGCTCGTACGGTCGATGGCGAGCGAACGCAATCCCATCTCGCACACGATGATGCGAACGCCAAGCTCGACGCAGGCCTGGAGCAGCGTCTCGAAGTCGCCGACACCGCGCTGTTTGTTCTGGGCGTCGCGCTCCCAGCCCTCGAGCGGCGGCGGCGGGCCCTGGAGCGCGTGGATGCCGGACATGGTGAAGAACAGCACGGCGGGCTTGTTGACCGCGATCGCGGCCGCCGCCATCGCCAGCGCATAGTGCACGTCCTCGTACTTGCCCGAGCGCACGATGATGGAGAGCCCACCTTCACTCATGGCGCACCGCACGTCGGGCAGCCGGGGCGCTTGGCGATCGCCATCTCGTCGAAGGAGGCCGCGAGGGCGTCGTACATCAGCAGCCGCCCCGACAGCGATTTCCCGACGCCCAGGATTTCCTTCACCACTTCCGTCGCCTGCATCGAGCCCAGCGTGCCCGCCAGCGCACCCAGCACGCCCGCCTGCGCGCAGCTCGGCACGGCGTCTTCCGACGGCGCTTCGGGAAAGATGCAGCGCAGGCACGGGTGACCGGCACCTTCGAACGCCTTGTAGGTCGAGATCTGGCCGTCGAAACGCAGGATCGCGGCGGAGACCAAGGTCTTCTTCAGGGCAAAGCAGGTGTCGTTCGCCAGATAGCGGGTCGCGAAATTGTCGCTGCCGTCGGCCACGAGGTCGTAACCCGCGATGATCCTGGCGGCGTTCGCCGCGGTGAGGCGCTCGCGATGCACGACCACGTTCACTTCAGGGTTGATCGCGGCCAGCGCCTGCCTGGCGCTCTCGGCCTTCGCCATACCGATGTCGGCGGTGCGATGGATGACCTGGCGCTGCAGATTGGAGAGATCCACCGTGTCGTCGTCGATCACGCCCAGCGTGCCGATTCCGGCGGCGGCGAGATATTGCAGGAGGGGCGCGCCAAGTCCGCCGGCTCCGATCACCAGCACCTTGGCGGCAATCAGCCGCGCCTGGCCGATGCCGCCGATCTCGGCCAGCACGATATGCCGGGCATACCGCCGGATTTGCAGTTCCGTCATGTCCGGGAGGGACGTCATTGGCGTGGTTATAGCATGGGCCGGAGGGTGATTGGCTGGTACACCCGCGCGCGATGAACGCCCCCGTAGCAGGTCCTCCGGCAGCCAAGCGTCCCACCCTGACGCCGCTTCTGCTTGCCTTGCTGGCGCTGCTGTCGGCCTTCACGCCGCTGTCGATCGACCTCTACCTGCCGGCACTGCCCATCATCGCCGTCGACCTGCACGGCACGGCGGCCGACCTGCAGCTCACCCTCTCGGCCTTCATGATCGCCTTCGGCGTGGGCCAGATCTTCTACGGCCCGGCCGGCGACCGCTTCGGCCGCCGCCCCGTCATCCTGGGCGGCCTCTGCGTCTATGTGCTGACCTCGATCGGCTGCGCCTTCGCGGACGAGGCGATGCACCTGGTGTTCCTGCGGCTCTTCCAGGGACTGGCGGCGTGCGGCAGCGTCGTGCTCGCCCGCACCATGGTGCGCGACCTGGCCGAGCGCGATCAGGCGGCCCGCGCCATGTCGCTGATGATGGCCTGCACCTCGATCGCGCCGATGCTGGCGCCGCTGATCGGCGGCCAGATCCTGTGGTTCGTGGGCTGGCGCGCGATCTTCTGGACCCTGGCCGGCATCGGCGTGTTCGCGCTGGTCACCACGTATTTTCGCCTGCCCGAGACCCTGCGGCCGGAATATCGCCAGCCGCTGGTGCTGTCGGCGATCCTGAAGCGCTTCGGCGAACTGGTGCGGCACAAGGCATTCATGGGCTACGCCTTCACGACGTCGTTCATGTTCTCGGCGCTGCTGTCGTTCCTCTCGGGATCGCCTTTCGTCTTCATCGAGAAGTACGGTATCCCGCCGCGCAGCTACGGCGTGATCTTCGGCGCCATGGTGGTGTTCATGACCATCGGCAGCCTGCTCAACGCGCGCTTCGTGCGCCGCCTCGGCTCCGACCGCATCCTGCGCTACGCCGTGATCGTGCCGGGCGTGTGCGGCGTGGGCTCGCTGGTGCTGGGTCAGATCGAGGCGCGCTACGGCACCATCGGCATGTGGCCGATCGTGGCCTGCTTCGCGCCGCAGATCGCCACCATCAGCCTGATCGGCCCCAATTCGATGGCGCTGGCCCTGCAGCGCTACCCGCACATGGCGGGCACGGCGTCGTCGCTGATGGGCGTTATGCAGTTCGGCATCGGCTCGCTGTTTGGCGCGGCGGTCGGCCAGACCTACGACGGCACGATCGGTCCCATGACCGTCGCCATGGGGCTCGCCGGCATCCTCTGCTTCGTGTCGAACCGCCTGCTGGTCCCGCGCCAATAGCCGGTCGAATCGGCTATAGACGATCCGACAATGACAACGACAACGCCCGAAGCCCGCGCGCCCTCGCGGCTGACGCCCCTCCTGCTGGTGCTGCTGGCGTTGCTCTCTGCCTTCACGCCCTTGTCGATCGACATGTACCTGCCGGCGCTGCCGACCATCGTGCGCGATCTCGGCAGCACGGCGGGCGACATCCAGCTCACCCTGTCGGCCTTCATGCTGGCCTTCGGCTTCGGCGAGATCTTCTACGGCCCGATGGGCGACCGCTTCGGGCGGCGGCCGGTGATCCTTTCCGGCATCGCCGTCTATATCGTGACCACCCTCGGCTGCGCCTTCGCCGCCGAAGCGGGCCACCTCGTGCTGCTGCGTTTCCTGCAGGGGCTCGCGGCCTGCGGCTCGGTCGTGCTCGCCCGCACCATGGTGCGCGATCTCGCCGAGCGCGAGCACGCCGCGCGCGCGATGTCGCTGATCCAGGCGTGCAGCTCGCTCGCGCCCATGCTGGCGCCGCTGATCGGCAGCCAGGTGCTGGTCTTCTTCGGCTGGCGCGCGATCTTCTGGGTGCTGGCGGGGATCGGCGTGTTCGGTCTCGTCTTCTCGTGGCTGCGCCTGCCCGAGACGCTGAAACCCGAATATCGTCAGCCGCTGCATCTCGGCTCGGTGGTGACGCGCTTCGGCACCTTGCTGAAGCACCGTGCCTTCATGGGTTACGCGCTCACCACGGCCTTCCAGTTCTCCGCGCTGATGTCCTGGCTCTCGGGCTCGCCCTTCGCCTTCATCCAGGGCTATGGCGTGAGCCCGCGCACCTACGGCCTGATGTTCGCGAGCATCATCGTGCTCTTCACCGCCTGCAACCTGATGAACGCGCGCTTCGTGCGGGTCGTCGGCTCCGCGCGCATGCTGCGCTTCGCGACAATCGTGCCCGCCGTGTTCGGGCCGTTGGGCCTCGTGGTGGCGCTGATCGAACTCGAGACCGGCGCGATCGGCTGGTGGCCCTTCCTGTTCTGCATCGTGCCGCAGGTCGGCATGATGGCGCTGGTCGTGCCCAACGCCACGGCGCTGGCGTTGCAGCGCTACCCGCACATGGCGGGGACTGCGTCCTCGCTGATGGGCGTGATCCAATACGGCATCGGCTCGCTGTTCGGCATCGCCGTCGGTCAGGCCTTCAACGGCACCATGGTTCCGCTCACCGCCGGGCTGGCTGTCGCGGGCACGTGCTGCTTCGTGTCTCACCGCCTGCTGGTGGCGCGCGCCTGAGCGGCGGTTCATTCGTCGTCGTTCCCCAGCACGTCGTATTCGGTGAGGCAGCGGCCGACCATGTCCTCGCTGTCGTCGTTCCAGTCCTGTGGCCCGCGCGGGCGCCAGGTGACGTCTCGAATGAGCTCGGGGAACTCGCTCGGCTGCCCACCCATCGGTTCGGGCCGTGAGTCGGGCGCCGGCGGCCGGACGGCTTCCGGCATGTCGACGACGGTCGGCGGTGGTGCGGGTGTCGCCGCCGTGTACGGGCGGAACGGGTTGTCACGCTCGATCTCCTGCAGGATACGCACATGCTCCGCGTGGCTTATGCCCATGCCGCCGAGCTTCGGCTTCCGTCGTCGCTCGATCCGCTTGACCGTTCCACTCAGGGCGCGGGCCACGGCGACGGCTCCTCTTTCTCTTCTTCGTCTTCTTCCTCGAGCGCGCGCACGCGGCGTTCGAGATCGACCACTTCGATGGCGCGTCGCTGCGCATCGAGCGCGGTGGCGATCGACGTCGCCTCCTCGGGCGTGATGGTCTGGGCCGCTAGCGCCGCCATGACCGCGGCGTGCGCGCGCATGAGGTCGGGCGCCGTCTCGACCGGCGGCAGGTCGACATCGACCGGCCGGCCGCGCGGCATCGACCAGACGCGGCGCAGCACCATGTCGGCGGCGCGACTGTCGCCCTGCTGGGCGAGTTCGATCTGCTTCCTGAGGATAGCTTCCGCGCCTTCGCCAGCGAGCTGGTCGAGAATGCGGCTGGCGGCCGTGCGGCTGCCCTTCGGACGGCCGGGGCCGCCGGGATGACCTTTCTTGAAAACCATCGATGTCTCCGTGACGCGATCTATATTTAAAAAACATCCGGTAAATATCGGACGCCTCTCAGTCCGCCGAACCTAGGCGCACTCCTCCAGATCGCGAATTACGGTCGTTACTGGCAGTAAAATGCACGCCGGATTGAAACGGATGGCTTCGCCAGGCGCAGGATTTGCCGCCCTTGCAGGCTCTCACAGGAATTTTTGGAGCCCGGCGGTCGCCCGCCGCCGCCGCGATGATTTGTCTTGCGGCTGGATCGGCACCGCTGGGCCGGCCGCGGCGTTCTTTCCTCATCTTCAAATGGAGTTTTCATGTCCGATCATCTTGCGCACGTCTCCGGAAAGATCCTGCATCTCTTTGCGCATCGCTTCGTGGTCCAGACGACTCACGGCGTCGTCCTGGCCGACATCACGCCAAAGGGGGCCGAACAGATTGCGCTGAAGGTCGGCGACACGGTCACCCTCGAAGGCGAGCAGAAGCAGTCGGAACTCAAGGTCACCAAACTGACGTGCGACGGAAAGACAGTACAGGTCGAGCACAAGAAGAAGCCGCATCACGATGATCACCATCACGCACCCGCCGATCCGGCGATCGTACTAAAGGCGGCAAAGGCGGCGGGTTACGAAGCGGTCGGCCACCCGCGTCGCAAGCCCAAGCACTTCGAGGTGCTGGGCCGACGCGACGGCCACTTTACGGAACTGCACATCGAACTCGACGGCCATATCCGCAAGACCAAGCCCGCTATGGCTGACGATCCGAAGTGGACGGCGCCCTAGCGCCTGAGGTCGACCACCAGCATGTCGCCGTTGTCGTTGCCGGCGGCGAGGTGCGTGCCGTCCGGCGACCAGGCGAGACAGGTGATGGCGCCGCTGTCGGACATCTTGAGCACGGCCGAGCGCTTGGTCTTGATGTCGCCGACCTGCAGCTCGCCCGAATCGTAGCCGCCGGCCACGTAAGCCGCCGTCGGATGCGCGGCGACCACGGTGATCAGGCCCGCGCCCTCGTCGCCGAACTGCAGCGGCGGCTTGCCTTCGGGGCCGTTGCCGGCGAACGGCCAGGCGGTGAACACCGGCTGCGAGGAGGTGTAGAGCCAGCGCGCATCGGCAGACCACGACAGCGACTTCACCTTCGCGGGATAGCCCTGCATGCGCATGTCGGTCGATTGCGCGACCCGCCAGACATGGATGTCGTTTTCCTGCGTGCCGGTGGCGATGAACTTGCCGTCGGTGCTCCACTTCAGAGCAACGTGGCTGCCGGTCCAGCGCAGCGCGCGCGGCGGCAGGGTGACGGCGCCGATGCTCCACACCGTGACGCCGCCATAGTGGGCGGCCGCGATGCGGCTGCCGTCCTTGCTGAAGTCGAGCCCGGCCACTGTGCTCGGGTGCGGCCCGAACTCCCGAACCGCGCCCGCCTTGTCGACGACCAGCGCCATCTTGCCGACGGAGGCCGCGATCGCGCCGGTCGCGGGGTGGGCCGCGAGCTTGTCGATCCACTTGCCCTTCTGGAGGGCGATCTCGGTCGCGCCGCCGTCGAGGGCGAGGCGCAGCAGGCGGCCGTCGTCGCCGCCGGAGATGAAGCCGTCGCCCGTCGGATCGCCGATCAGCGACAGTACCGCTCCCTTATGGAGGGGCTCGGCGATCGCCGACGCCGGCTGCTTGATGTCGGCCGGCAACAGCCGCACGCGGCCGTCGCCCAGGCCGAAGCCCACGGTCGTGCCGTCGCGGCTGAAGGCGCAGGCGGCAACAGGCGCATCGCACATCACCGACCGTTGCGGCGGCAGCGTGGTCTGCCACGCCGGATTTCCGAGATCGAGTTTCACGCGGGGGCTACTTGAGGCAGTCTTCGAAGCCGCGCTTCAGGTTGTCGCCGTCGAGATCGCGGCCGATGAAGACGAGCTTGCTCGCGCGCTTCTCGCCCGCCTTCCACGGCGTGCCCCAGCCCGCGTCCATCATCATGTGCACGCCCTGGTAGACGTAGCGCTTGGGCGCGCCGTCGATCGCCAGGATGCCCTTGCTGCGGAAAATGTCGGCGCCCTTGATCTGCAGCAGCGCGCCCATCCACTTCTGGAACTTGTCGGGATCGACCGCGCGGTCGGAGGTGATCGAGAGGCTCTTCACCTCTTCCTCGTGATTGTGGTCGTGGCCGTGCTCCAGGAAGTCCGGTTCGAACACCAGGATGCGGTTGAGGTCGAACGCGCCCTTGTCGAGGATGGCGTCGAGCTCGACCTTGCTCTTCTCGGTCTTGTGGATGCGCGCATAGGGATTGATCGACTTGATTTTGGCCTCGACCTTCGCGAGGTCGTCGGCGCCCACGAGGTCGAGCTTGTTGAGCACGATCACGTCGGCGAAGGCGATCTGCTGCAGTGCCTCGCTGCCCTGTTCGAGCTGGCCGAGGAAATGCTTGGCATCGACCACGGTCACGATCGCGTCGAGGCGCGTCTTGGCCTTCACGTCGTCGTCGGTGAAGAAGGTCTGAGCCACGGGCCCGGGGTCGGCAAGGCCGGTGGTCTCGACCAGGATGCCGTCGAACTTCTCCTTGCGCTTCATCAGCCCTTCGATGATGCGGATCAGGTCGCCGCGCACGGTGCAGCAGATGCAGCCGTTGTTCATCTCGAACACTTCCTCGTCGGCGTTGACCACGAGGTCGTTGTCGACGCCCAGCTCGCCGAACTCGTTCACGATCACGGCGTACTTCTTGCCGTGCTGCTCGCT
>CAIWTJ010000069.1 GCA_903915535.1 Enhydrobacter aerosaccus | reverse complement strand
CAAGATCGACCACTTCCTGAAGGAAGCCGGCACCGACAAGTCGAAGATCCTGTCCGCCAACATCTGGCTGACCGACATCACGACCTGGAGCCAGATGAACGAAGTCTGGGACGCCTGGGTCTCCCCCGGCAACGCGCCCGCGCGCGCGACCGTCGAAGCCAAGCTCGCCAACCCGGCGCTCAAGGTCGAGATCATGGTGCAGTGCGCGAAGTAAGCGGCTGCCGTTGAATTGGAAAAGGGCCGGCAATCGCCGGCCCTTTTTATTTCGCACTAACCTCATCCTGAGGAGACGCGCGTAGCGCGTCGTCTCGAAGGATGGGAACGCGCACCGCGTCTGTTGCCCATCCTTCGAGACGGCCCTTCGGGCCTCCTCAGGATGAGGTTGTTGTCTTGACGTGCCATTGCGAATGTCGCAATAATGTCGCATGCCTACCTTCGGCACGCGCGCACCCGCTAGCTCCCAGTATGGTCGACCAGACGCTTTTAAAGCCTTATTTAAAAGCGTTACTTTTCGTAACTGCCCATCACCGACGCAACCGCCGCCAGAAGGAGACCGGCCAATCGGCGCCGCCGGGCCCGTCGATGCGCAAGGTGTTGTCGTCGAGCAGCGTGACAGTCACGGGGAACCATCGCGCATTCACGAAGCCTCTTTCCGCGCCCTGCTGCGAGCCCGCGAACGTGCGTCCCGTCACTTCGGCGATCAGCGTCACTTGTCCCGCCGGCACGAAGTCGTCGCCGGTGATCTTGGTGGCGGTGAGCGTGGCTCCTTGCTGAACGACGCGCACGCGCTCCGTCTGCTGCTGGTAGTTGCCGAGGCCGAAGCTGCCTTCCCATTCACCGCCGAGATTGGGCCGGCCCACCGTGGGACTCTGTATCGTTGGAGCGGGCGCGCTGACCGTCGGCGTCGGCGCTGCGGGCGCGCTGGGTGTGGTGACGATGGGCGTATTGACCGTTGGGCCGTTCACCGTCGGCGTATTGACCGTGGGACTGTTGACCGTCGGCGGGCTGACGGTCGTGGTGCCCGGCGTCGTCGTGGTGACGGTAGGTACCGTGACAGTGGGGGCCTGGGCGAACGCCTCGCCCATGGCCAACAGGAACAATCCCGCCAGCAGTATTCGCCGCATCGCAGTCTATCTCAGTTGATCGGTCCCATGATCTTGCCCGGGTTCATGATGTTGTCCGGGTCGATCGCCTTCTTGATGGCGCGCATCAGCGACATCGCCTCGCCATGCTCCTCGTAGAGGAACTTGATCTTGCCCATGCCGACGCCGTGCTCGCCGGTGCAGGTGCCGCCCAGCGACAGGGCGCGCGCGACCATGCGGTCGTTCAGCGCTTCGGCACGCGGCAGGTAGGTCGGATCGTTGGGGTCGACCATCATGGTGAGATGGAAGTTGCCGTCGCCGACGTGGCCCACGATCGGCGCGAAGAGATCGTTCGCCACGATGTCCTTCTGCGTCTCGAGGATGCACTCGGCGAGCTTCGAGATCGGCACGCAGACGTCGGTCGCCCACATGCCCCAGCCGGGCTTGTAGGCCTTGGCGGCCCAGGCGGCATCGTGCCGGGCCTGCCACATCTTGCTGCGCTCCTCGGCCTGGCCCGTCCAGGCGAAGTCGGCGCCGCCGTTCTCGGACGCGAGCGCCTGCACCATCTCGGCCTGTTCCTTCGTGCCCGCTTCGGTGCCGTGGAACTCGAGCATCAGCAGGTTCTTGTTGGGCAGGCTGAGCTTGGAATATTTGTTGATCGTGTCGACGGTGTAGGTGTCCATCAGCTCGATGCGCGCGACGGGAATACCCGACTGGATGGTCTGGATCACGGTGTTGACCGCACCCTCGAGACTGTCGAAGGCGCAGGTCGCCGCGACCATCGACTCGGGCATGCCGTAGAGGCGGAGCGTGATCTCCGTGATGATGCCCAGCGTTCCTTCGGAGCCCACGAACAGCTTCACCAGGTCGTAGCCCGCGCTCGACTTGCGCGAGCGGCGCCCGAGCCGCATCAGGCGGCCGTCCGGCGTCACCACCTGCAGCGCGAGCACGTTCTCGCGCATCGTGCCGTAGCGCACGGCGTTGGTGCCGGACGCGCGCGTGCTGGCCATTCCGCCGATCGAGGCGTCGGCGCCGGGATCGATCGGGAAGAACAGGCCGGTCGCGCGGATATATTCGTTGAGCTGCTTGCGCGTGACGCCGGGCTGCACGACCACGTCGAGGTCGCTCTCGTTGACGGCCAGCACCTTGTTCATGCGGCTGACGTCGAGCGAGATGCCGCCGTTGGGCGCGCTGATGTGGCCCTCGAGCGAGGTGCCGGTGCCGAAGGCGATGATCGGCGTCTTCAGGCGGGCGCAGAGCTGGACGATCTGCTGAACCTCTTCGGCCGACTCGGCGAACACCACCGCGTCCGGCAGGTGCGCCTCGTGGAACGAGATGTCCTTGCCGTGATGCTCGCGCACCGAATGCGCGGTGCTGACCCGGTCGCCGTAGAGCTTCTTCAGCTCGGCGATGGTCTCGTCGACGTTGATTGCCTTGATTTGAGCCGTGGCGGCCATGCTGGAACTCCTAGCGCTGGCCTGTTGGATACGCTCAAATGCGCTCAAAGCCAATGGACGGAAACGCCTCAAAAGGACCCAAAATGCGCGATGTTTACATGGTCGGCGCCTACACGACCGCCTTCAAGAAGCACCCCGGCATGAGCTTCGGCGATCTCGCCCGCGAGGCCTATCTCGGCACGCTGAAGGACGCCGGCATGAAGACCGGCACCGACATCGAGGCGGGCTGGCTGGGCAACTGCGGCATGGGGTTCTGGGGCCAGAATTCGATCCGCGGCCAGGCGCTGTTCCAGCCGCTGGTCGAGGAGGGGCTGTTCCCCGAGCGGGTGCCGATGTTCAACGTCGAGAACGCCTGTGCGACGGCGTCGACCGCGTTCATGGGCGCGTGGAAGGACGTGCTGGCCGGCACGCACGAGCTTTCGTTCTGCATCGGCATCGAGAAGCTGTTCAGCCCGGAGGCGCCGGAGCGCACGGCGGGGCTGTTCAACCAGGGCTACATCACCAGCCAGCACGATCGCCTCGTCACGGAGATGAACCGCGTCGGCAAAATGGTGGGCTCGGAGTTCAAGCCGGGTGACGACCGCACGATCTTCATGGACACCTACGCCATGCAGGCCAAGTGGCACATGTGGAAGTACGGCACGACGCAGGCGCAGATCGCCACCGGCGCGGCCAAGAACCACAATTACGGCGCGTTGAATGAAAAGGCGCAGTACCGCTTCCAGATGACGCCGCAGTCGGTGATGGAAGACCGGCCGGTGTCCTATCCGCTCACCCGCGCGATGTGCGCGCCGATCGGCGACGGGGCGGCCGCGGCGCTGCTGTGCTCGAAGGAATATCTCGAGAAGCTGCCGAAGGACGTCCAGGCGCGCGCGGTCAAGATCGCGGGCGTGGGCTTCTCGGGCGGCATGTACCGCGAACTCGATGCGCCCGGCCTGTCCCGCGCCGCGGCGGACAAAGCCTACAAGATGGCGGGCGTCGGGCCGCAGGACATCGACGTGGCCGAAGTGCACGACGCCACCAGCTTCTGCGAGGTCTACCAGTGCGAGATGATGCGCTTCTGCCCCGAGGGTGAGGGCGGCAAGTTCATCGAGTCCGGGGCGACCGGTCCCGGCGGCAAGCTGCCGGTGAACACGTCCGGTGGTCTTGTTTCCAAGGGCCATCCGGTGGGTGCCACGGGCCTCTCGATGCTGGCCGAGCTCACCACGCAGCTGCGCGGCGAGGCAGGCCCCCGTCAGGTCAAGGGCGCCGAGTTCGCGCTGGCCGAGAACGGCGGCGGCGTGATCGGCATGGAAGAGGCGGTGGCTTCGGTGATCATCCTGCAGAAGCAGGCTTGAAATTGCCGCATTGCGACCAACATCCGTCCCCCGCGCCGGAGACGATGTTGTAAACTCTCCCGGAAACTAAGGTCTTTGGGAGAGAAAGATGTCCGTTCGCTTCGACAATCGCGTTGCCATCGTCACCGGTGCCGGCAACGGCCTCGGCCGTTCGCACGCGCTGCTGCTGGCCAGCCGCGGGGCCAAGGTCGTGGTCAACGATCCGGGCGGCGCCGTGGACGGCAAGGGCGGCGGTCACGCCGCCGCCGACAAGGTGGTCGACGAGATCAAGGCGGCCGGCGGGCAGGCCGTCGCGAACTACGACTCCGTGGCCGATGCCAAGAGCGCCGCGAACATCGTGAAGACCGCCGTCGATTCCTTCGGCACGGTCGACATCGTCGTCAACAACGCGGGCGTGCTGCGCGACAAGACATTCCACAACATGACGACCGACGATTTCGACTTCGTCGTGAAGGTCCATTTCCTCGGCACCGCCTATGTCACGCACGCTGCCTGGCCGATCCTGCGTGCCAAGGCCTACGGCCGCGTCGTGGTGACCTCGTCCAACTCCGGCATCTACGGCACCTTCGGCCAGTCGAACTACGGCGGCGCCAAGCTCGCAGTCGTGGGCTTCATGAACGCGCTTCGCCTGGAGGGCCAGAAGTACAACATCATGATGAACGCGCTGGCGCCGATCGCGGCCACGCGCATGACCGACAGCCTGATGACGCCCGAGGTGCTGGCCAAGCTCAAGCCCGAATACGTGTCGCCGATGGTGGCCTATCTCTGCAGCGAGCAGTGCCAGCGCACCGGCGACATCTGGAGCGCGGGCGGCGGCACCTTCGCGCGCATCGAGTATCGCGAGGCGGCGGGGCTGCGCATCGACGGACGCGCACCGACGGTCGAGGACGTGATGGAGAACATCGACAGGATTGCCGACGTGTCGGCCAATCGTGTGTTCCGCACCTCCGGCGAAGAAGTTGCGGCGGTGGTGAGTGGCTGAGCTCGTCTCCCCGCACACCTCCATCATCTGCAGCACGCGCCTGCGGCCGGTCCTCGACTGGCTGCTGAGCGAAGGCAGGCTCGAGCAGAACCTGTCGCGCTTCGTCGACGGGCTGATGTCGCGCGCGACGGCCGCAGGCCTGCCGATCTGGCGCTTCTACATCGGCCTGCAGCTGGTGCATCCGCAGATGGTCGCGACCGGCGTGCTGTGGAAGCAGGGCAGCGTCTCCGAGGAGATCCCGCGGCTGCACGGCATCATGAACAGCCCCGCCTATATCGGCAGTCCGATGCAGGCGGTGCGGCTGCGCAACGATGCCGTGCGTCACGGGCTGGAGGGCGATCTCGAGGAAGGCGCGCACACCGTCCTGCGCGAACTGAAGGAGGGCGGCGGCACCGACTACTTCGCGCTGCCGATGCGGCTTGGCCGGCAGGGCTCGGCTCCGGTCGCCTCCTTCGCGACCGACCGGCCGGGCGGCTTCAGCGACGAGGATGTGAGCGACATTCGCCACCTCGTCGACCTGATGGGCTCGGTCGCGGAGATCTTCATCTACCGCAACATCGCCGAGACCGTGACCGACACCTACCTCGGCCACATCGTGGGCGAGCAGATCCTGGGCGGGTTGATCAAGCGCGGCGACGGCAAGGAGATCAACGCGGTCCTGTGGTTCTCCGACCTTCGCGACTTCACCGGCCTCAACGAGCGCATGAGCTCGGTCGAGCTGCTCGACCTGCTGAACAACTATCTGCAGCTCGTGGGCGATGCGCTGAAGGCCCATGGCGGCGAGATCCTGAAATTCATCGGCGACGGCGTGATGGCCTATTTCCCGGCGGACGACGCGCTCTTCCTGCCGGTCGTGACCAACAACGCGATCGCGGCGGCGCGGCGTCTCATCGGCGACGTCGAGGCGGCCAACGAGGCGCGTGCCGCCGGCGGCGCCGATCCGCTGCGTTTCGGCGTCGGCCTGCATGTGGGCCCGGTGACCTTCGGCAACATCGGCACCGAAGACCGGCTCGACTTCACGGTCATCGGTCCCGCGGTCAATCGCGCGTCGCGGCTCGAAGGGCTGACCAAGCAGCTGGGCGTGCCCGTGCTGGCCTCGGCGGAGTTCAATACCGTGAGCACGGTGCCGATGAAGTCGCTCGGCAAGCACCCGTTGCGCGGCGTGCCCGATCCGGTCGAGGTGTTTACGTTGCCGGATTAAGGCGGGCCGACTAGACCAGGCTCTTCCAGCCCTCGATCCAGGTGAGCGCTTCTTCATCGGGCAACGGCTGCGACGAGGCGTCGACCTCGAGCCGCTCGCCGACCTTCCTGGCGCCGCACAGCTCGAAGACCTTGTCGACCTTCTTGCCGCCGCCGCAGTAGGTGTCCTGGTAGGTCATGTCGCCCAGCGCGATGACACCGTAGCGGTGGCCCGAGAGGTCGGGGCGTTCGCGCTCCAGCGTTTCGGCCAGCGGCAGGATGTTGGTCGGAATGTCGCCCGAGCCGTGAGTGGCACAGACCACGAGCAGCACGTCGTGCGCCTCGAGGTCGGCCTTGGTCGCCGCCGTGTCGGTGACGTCGACCTTGTGGCCGGACGTTTCCAGCACCGGCTTCAGGGCGTCGGCCACCATCTGGGCATTGCCCGACTCGGTCCCGACTAGGATTAGAATGCTCGCCATGCCAGTCTGTTTGCCATGGAAGAAACGCCCGTACTAGCCGCCGTAGAGAGCGGCGTATTGACCCTCACTCTCAATCGCCCGCAGCGCCTGAATGCGATGAGCCAGCCGCTGATCGCGGCACTGCGCGAGCAGATTGCCCGTGCGGCCGGCGACAGCAAAATTCGCGCCGTGTTGCTGACCGGCACCGGCCGCGGCTTCTGCGCCGGCGCCGACCTCGCGAGCGGCGGCACTGGCGCGATCGGCGCCGACGGCAAGCCCGACCTCGGCGCGGTGATGGACACGGCCTACAATCCGCTGATCCGCGCAATCCGCGACCTGCCCAAGCCGGTGATCGGCGCGATCAACGGCGTGGCCGCGGGCGGCGGCGCCAATCTCGCGCTCTCCTGCGACATCCTGCTGGCGGCCCGCTCGGCGCGCTTCGACCAGGCCTTCGTGCGCATCTCCCTGATCCCCGATCTCGGCGGCACGTGGTTCCTGCCGCACACGGTGGGCGACGCGCGGGCACGCGCGCTCGCGATGCTGGGCGCCTCGGTGCCGGCGGAGGAAGCGCTGCGCATGGGCATGGTCTGGCAGGTGATCGACGACGACAAGCTGATGGCCGAGGCAACGACGCTCGCGAAGAAGATGGCCGGCGGTCCTACGCTCTCCTACGCCGCGATCAAGAAGGCGCTGAACGTGGCCGGCACCAACACGCTCGACCAGCAGCTCGATCTCGAGCGCGACAGCCAGCGCGCGCTGGGCAAGAGCGCCGACTTCAAGGAGGGGGTCGCCGCCTTCCTCGCCAAGCGCGCCGCCGATTTCAAGGGACAGTGAAGACATGGCTTACGAGAAGATCCTGCTCGCGAAGGACAATGGCCTCGCCACGCTCACGTTCAACGCACCCGACCGGCTGAACGCCGTGTCGCGCAAGATGATCGCGGAGATCAAACAGTGCTGGGAGGAGCTCGCGGCCGACGCTTCCGTGCGTTGCGTGCTGCTGACCGGTGCGGGCCGCGGCTTCTGCGCCGGCGCCGATCTCGCCGATCCCGATCGCGAGGCGAGTGCGACCGCCGACTCGGGCGCCGCTCTCGAGAAATTCTTCAATCCGGTGATCCGCGCCATGCGCGCGATTCCCAAGCCCGTCGTGTCGGCGGTGAACGGCGTGGCGGCGGGCGTCGGCATGAGCTTCGCGCTCGCCTCCGACATCGCGATCGCGGGCAAGTCCGCCTCGTTCCTGCAGGCCTTTGCCCGCATCGGCCTGCTGCCCGACGGCGGCAGCACCTGGTTCCTGCCGCGCCTCGTGGGCGACCAGCGCGCCCGCGCGCTCGCGATGCTGGCGCCGCAGATCTCCGCGCAGCAGGCCAAGGACTGGGGCCTGATCTGGGACGTGGTCGAGGATGCCGAACTCATGCCCAAGGCCACCGAGATCGCGCGCAAGCTGGCCGACGGACCGACGCTGGCGCTGGCCCGCATCAAGGATGCGCTCAACCAGTCGACCGGGAACGACTTGTCTCGGCAGCTCGACGTCGAACGCGACGCGCAACGCATGCTGGGCAAGAGCGAGGACTTCAAGGAAGGCGTCATGGCCTTCCTCGCCAAGCGCAAAGCCGAATTCAAGGGCAAATAGGCAAGAGAGGAAACGAGCATGGCCACGCCGACGATGACGCCGCACCGGGAAATCACCTCCGGCCTCAAGTTTCCGGAGGGCCCGATCGCGATGCCCGACGGCTCGGTGATCCTGGTCGAGATCGCGCGTGAGACGCTGACCCGCGTCATGCCCGACGGCAAGCAGCACATCATCGCCAAGCTCGGCGGCGGTCCCAACGGCGCGGCAGTCGGACCGAAGGGCAAGATCTACGTCTGCAACAACGGCGGCTTCAACTGGATCGAGCGGCCCGACGGGCGCCTGTTTCCCGGCACGCAGCCGGCCTCCTACAAGACCGGCTCGATCCAGGTGGTCGATCCGGAGACCGGCAAGTTCGAGACGATGTACGACAGCTGCGACGGCCGGAAGCTGAACGGGCCGAACGATCTCGTGTTCGACAATGCCGGCGGCTTCTGGTTCACCGATCTCGGCAAGACGCGCGAGCACGACAACGACCGCGGCGCCGTCTACTACGCGAAGGCCGACGGCTCGAAGATCGAGCAGAAGGTGTTCCCGCTCGAGCGCCCCAACGGCTGCGGCCTCTCGCCCGACGAGAAGACGCTCTATGTCGTGGAGACGCCGACGGCGCGCTGCTGGGCGTTCGACCTTTCGGCGCCCGGCGTGATCAAGGATGCCAACGGTCCCTATCGCGGCGAGAAGGGCCGCGTGATCGCGGGCCTCGGCGGCTACCAGATGTTCGATTCGCTGGCCGTGGATTCGGCCGGGCACATCTGCGTCGCGACCCTGATCACCGGCGCCGTCTCCGACATCTCGCCCGACGGCAAATCCGTGACGCAGTACATGCTGCCCGATCCGATGGTTACCAACGTCTGCTTCGGCGGCAAGGACCTCCGAACCGCCTACGCCACGCTCTCGATGACCGGCAAGCTGGTGAGCTTCGTCTGGCCGCGGCCGGGCCTGGCGCTCAACTACCTGAACAAGTAAACGGCGCGTTGATCACGCGGCTCTGAAAAAGCGCTTGACAAATATTGCGATATACGCAATATTGCCGACTGGGGACCCGGATCCATGGCCGTCCGTGTACATGCGGCCGCAAGCGCGGGGACCATAGGAGACGCTGCACGGTGGGGCAGATCAAGCATGGTGAACGGACATCCGTTTTAGCAGCCGTTTCGACCGTTTAGGCACGGTTTATTTGGCGCTAAAGCACTGGTTTGATTGCAAACTGAGTCGGGGACTGCAGACACCGTTTAAAACCGTGAAAACGGTGACGACTGCGCGATGCCCCTGGGAATCCGCTTTAGCTCTTCGCCTCGCCGCGCACTTCGCGGCTCGCGACGACCTTGCCGCTGGCGTAGGCCTCGTGGTTCGCGTCGACGTCGGAGAGCTTGTAGCGGTAGTTCACCATCATGCCGTAGGCCTGCTTGAGGCCGTTGGTGCTGGTGTCGCCCAGCCAGTTCAGCCGCTCGACGATGGCGCCGTTGCCGAGATGGAAATGCGCCACACGGTCGAGCGCGCGTCCCCTGTCGTCAATCGAAGTGAGGTAGGTGGCGGCAAGTCGCGTCAGGATCGGGTGTAGCGCCTTGTCGACCGCGGGCACGGTCCACCAGTTCGGCCTGTCCAGGAGTTTGCGGACGGCCGCGGCGCCGTGCGCTTCGCTGATCACGGGCACCAGCGAGCCGATCTCGTTCTGCGTCATCGCCGCGTCGCCCTCGTCCTTCAGGCGGCGGTCGATGTAGGAGCGCAGGCCCGGGATCGGCGAGAGCGTGGCGAAGGTCTTGAGGTTCGGCATCTCGTTGGCCAGCCGCTCGGCCACGCGCTTGATGAGGAAGTTGCCGAAGCTGATCCCGGCCAGCCCCTGCTGGCAGTTCGAGATCGAATAGAAGATCGCGGTGTTGGCCCGGCCGGGATCGCTGGTCTCGGCCTTGGAATCGAGCAGGCGCTGCACGCTGCCGGCCAGCCCGTCGACAAGGGCCACCTCGACGAAGATCAGCGGCTCTTCCGGCATGCGCGGATGGAAGAAGGCGAAGCAGCGCCGGTCGCTGTCGAGCCGGTTCTTGAGGTCGCGCCACGAGCGGATGGCGTGGACCGCCTCGTAGGCCACGAGCTTTTCCAGCAGGGCCGCCGGCGCGCGCCAGTCGATGCGCACGAGATCGAGGAAGGCGACGTCGAACCAGGCGCCGAGCAGGGGCCGCAGGTCGTCGCTCAGGGCGCGTGCGGCCGCATCGCTCTTGCCCAGGGCCAGAAGCTCGGCGCGCAGGTCGACCACGAACTTCACGCCCTGCGGCACGCCCACGAACTCGCGCATCAGCCGGACCGCGGGCGGCTCCAGCGCATTGGCGAGGGCGCGCGGCGGGGCCTTGGAGGTGCGCCAGGCGTCGACCTTGGCCATCGCCGCGTCGCGCGGCAGGCCGTAGTCGTGCGCCAGCGTCAGCAGGAACTTCTTGCGGCCGGCCGGCGACAGCGACAGGTACGCCTGGCCCAGCTCCGCCGCGCGCGCGCGGCGTGCGGTCTCGCCGCCCTTGCCTTCGAGGCACGCATCGACGCGACTCTTGAGGCGCGGGATGTCGTCGTCGGGCATGTCGGGCCTGAGCGGCGCGCCCACGACTTCGCGGGCGCCGCGCGCGGTTTCGATGAAGGCGTTGCGCAGGCGTTCGAGCGTGCGGCCGGCGGTATTGGAGAACGGAAGAGCCATGGCCCGATTATGTCATGCCAAACGTGTCACTCCAGTGGCGCGGCATCAGGGCGCGTTCAGGGTCTGCCACAAATACCAGCTGGCGACTGTGCGATAGGGCCGCCACTTCTCGCCGTGCCGCTCGAAGGCCTGCGCCGAGGGCAGGGCACGTTTGCGAAAAGCCTTCGCGTAGGCCTTGCGCAGGCTGTAGTCGTCGAGCGGCAGCACGTCGGGGCGGCCGAGCCGGAACATCAGGAACATTTCCGCGCTCCAGCGGCCGATGCCGCGCACGGTGACCAGCCGCTCGATCAGCGCCGCGTCGTCGAGCGCCTGCGCCTCCTCAAGTGTCGGTAACTCACCGCCCTGGACCTTGCGCGCGAGGTCCTGCACCGCCAGTACCTTGGCGCGCGACAGGCCGCAGCCGCGCAACGCCTCGTCCGGCGTCTTCAGGATGTGACGCGGCGTAAACCCGTCCCTGGCGCGCGGATAGAGCGCCTCGACCCGGCCGTAAATCGTGGCGGCGGCCTTGTTGGAGAGCTGCTGGTACACGATCGCCTCGGCCAGCGCGCCGAACAGGCTGCGCGAGTGCTTGAGCTCCATCCGGAAGGGGCCGACGGCGTCGATGATCGGCGCCAGCGCGGGATCGGCCGCGATCAGGTGGCGGACGGCCTTGCGCGCATCGAAGCCGAACCCGGCCATCGCTATCGGAGGCCTGCGAACAGCGGCCCCGCGCCAATCGCCGATGCGCCCTCGATCTCGAGGATGCGCCGCTTGGTGTCGACGCCGCCGGTGGCGGAGAAGCCGCCCATCTTGCCATTGGCCGCCAGCACGCGATGGCAGGGCACGATGATGGCGACGGGATTCTTGCCCAACGCCGCACCGACGTCGCGCGCCTCCTGCGGCTGGGCGCCGATGCGCTTGGCGATCTCGCCGTAGGTCATGGTCTGGCCGGGCGGGATGGCGCGCGCCACCTCGTAGACCTTGCGGTTGAACTCGGGCGCGGCGGAAAGATCGAGCGGGATGTCCGTGAGGTCGGTCTTGCCGTCGTCGAGCAGCTTCAACACGCGATCGATCGCGTTCTGGATGTGGGGCGGCGGCGCGATCTCCCGGTTGCCGGGCCAGCGCCGGAGCGCGCGGGAGCGGGTGGCCTCGGGCGTCCGCTCGGGCAGCTGCAGGCCCACGATGCCCGTCGCGTTCCAGGTCAGGCCGCAGGTGCCGATCGGCGTATCGAAAAGGGCGAAGCCAAGGTCGGTCATGCCGCGCTCCACATCATCAAACTGAAACCCTCCCCCTGTATATGGGGAAGGTTGTTGTAATGCGGAGTCTGTGGAT
>CAIWTJ010000068.1 GCA_903915535.1 Enhydrobacter aerosaccus | reverse complement strand
TTTTCCGCTCGCTTTTGGAATTCACCCCGGCTCGGCCGGGGCTTTTTGTTGAGTTAGGCCCATGAAGATCCGTCATTCGCTCAAGTCCGTGAAGCTGCGCCACAAGGATTGCCGCATCGTGCGCCGCAAGGGCCGCGTCTATATCATCAACAAGACCAACCCGCGCTATAAGTGCCGCCAGGGCTAACGCTCTAGCGCCCGGGTTTAGGGCAGGAACAAAAGCGGCGGGAGCTTCGGCTTCCGCCGCTTTTTTATTGGGCTATGATCGGCGGATGCAGATGCCCGCCCTCGATCCCGACATCCTACGCCGCCGCGGCGAGATCGTGGCCGCACTGAAGGCGATCGTGCCGGGCGAGGGCGTGATCGACGACCTGGACGGCATGCGCCCCTTCGAGTGCGACGCGCTCTCGGCCTACCGCCAGATGCCGCTGGTCGTCGTGTTGCCCAGCACCGTCGATCAGGTCGCCGCGATCCTGCGCTACTGCCAGGACCACAAGGTGAAGGTCGTGCCGCGCGGCGCCGGTACCTCGCTGTCCGGCGGCTCGATGCCGGTAGGCGACGCGATCCTGCTCGGCATGGCCAAATTCAACCGCGTGCTCGAGATCGACTACGCCAACCGCTGCGCCGTGGTGCAGCCCGGCGTCACCAACCTCGGCGTCACCAAGGCGGTGGAGCATGAGGGATTCTACTACGCGCCCGATCCCAGCTCGCAGATCGCCTGTTCGATCGGCGGTAATGTCGCGGAGAATTCCGGCGGCGTGCATTGCCTGAAGTACGGTCTCACCACCAACAACCTGCTCGGCATCCAGATGGTGCTGATGAACGGCGAAGTCGTGCGCCTGGGCGGCAAGCATCTCGACTCCGAGGGCTACGACCTGATGGGCCTGATGACCGGTTCGGAAGGGCTGCTGGGCGTCGTTACCGAAGTGACCGTGCGTCTGCTGCGCAAGCCCTCGACGGCGCGCGCCGTGCTGCTGGGCTTCCCGACCGAATCGGGTGCGGCCGAGTGCGTGGCCGCCGTCATCGCCGCCGGCATCATCCCGGGCGGCATGGAGATGATGGACAAGGACGCCATCCAGTGCGCCGAGAACTATGTCCACGCGGGATATCCGATCGATGCCGAGGCCCTGCTGATCGTCGAGCTCGATGGTCCCGAGGTCGAGGTCGATCATCTCACCAAGCGCGTCGAGGAAATCGCGCGCGAACGCGGCGCAACTACCTGCCGGGTCAGCAGCGACGAGCAGGAGCGGGTGCTGTTCTGGGCCGGCCGGAAAGCTGCGTTCCCTGCCGTCGGCCAGATCACGCCCGACTACATGTGTCTGGACGGCTCGGTGCCGCGCGGCCGCCTGGTCGAAGTGCTGAGCGAGATGCGCCAGATGTCTAAGCTGCATCGCCTGCGCGTGGTGAACGTGTTCCACGCCGGCGACGGCAATCTCCATCCGCTGATCCTGTTCGACGCCAACGATCCCGACGAGTTGCGCCGCGCCGAGGAGTTCGGCGCCGACATTTTGCGCCTGTGCGTGCGTGTGGGCGGCGTGCTGACCGGTGAGCACGGTGTCGGCATCGAGAAGCGCGACCTGATGGGCGTGCAGTTCACCGAGATCGATCTCGACCAGCAGATGCGGGTGAAGTGCGCCTTCGATCCCGACCACCTGCTCAATCCCGGCAAGGTGTTCCCGCAACTCCGCCGCTGTGCCGAACTGGGCCGCGTCGTGGTGCACCACAACAAGCTGCCCTTCCCGGACATTCCCCGGTTCTGAGGGCCGGCTACTTCTTTTCCTGTGCGGCCTGCATGGCGCAGCTCAGGCCGGCGGCTTTGACGCGATCCATCTTGGCGCTCTGGTCAGCCGAGGCCGCTCCTTTGGAGATGGCCTCGGCGGTCGCCGCCAGTTCCTGAACGGTCATGACCTTCTCGCCCTCGTCAGCGGAGCAGGCGCAGGCACGGTCGCAAAGAGGGTACTTGTCCTCGGTCACGCCCGGGGATTTCCGGCACTCCTCGATACAACTGCGCATGAACGCCGCGCGTTCGGCGGGCGGCCATATTCCGAGGGCCGTGCGATCACTGGCCATTGTGAACCAGAGGGCAATGGCCGCGGCGGCCACGACGGCCACGCTGCCCACCACGGCGATCAGGCGCGTCTGGGGTTTCATGGAGAGGGGCTTACTGGTCCCGGTAGCCTTTGTAAATTGCGGCCTGCGTGGCTTTTGTGCTCAGTAACGACCGTAATAGGTGCTTGGGCGTGTTGCGATTATGATGCACGCGCATGTCTAGGAGTGTGCAGTTGAGCGGCGGTCGTCCTGTGCCCGGCATTTGGCCCCGGCGCATATTTTCCAGGTATTTATTAAATATGAGAGCGGGGCAGGGATGACCGCGACCATTAAGCCGCGCGACGCCAAGGAAGTGCAACAGGCAGTCGAATGGGCGCTGAGCGACGGCGTAACGCTCGATGTGCGCGGCAGCGGCAGCAAGGTTTCTCTCGGCCGGCCGATGCGCTGCGACCAGGTGCTCGATCTCTCCGGCCTGAGCGGCGTCGTCGACTACGCGCCCGAGGAGTTGGTCGTCACCGTGCGTGCCGGGACGTTGCTACGCGACGTCGAGGCCCTGCTGGCACAACGCAACCAGATGCTGGCCTTCGAGCCGCCGGATCTCGGCCCGCTGCTCGGCCGCGACGCGGGCGAGGGCACGCTGGTCGGCACTCTCTCCGGAAATTTTGCCGGGCCGCGCCGTCTCTCGGCCGGCGCGGCGCGCGATCACCTGCTGGGCTTCAGCGGCGTCAACGGACGCGGCGAGGCGTTCAAGTCAGGCGGTAAGGTGATGAAGAATGTCACCGGTTACGATCTCTCCAAGGTGATCGCGGGTTCCTGGGGCACGCTTGCCGTGCTCGACGAGGTTTCGGTAAAGACCTTGCCCGCGCCCGACCAGACGCGGACGCTCGTGCTGCGCGGCCTCGACGATGCGGCTGCCGTGAAGGCGATGTGCGGCGCGATGGGCAGCCCGCACGATATCTCCGGGGCCGCACATGTCGGCGACAGGACCGCGCTGCGCGTCGAAGGCGTGGCGCCCTCGGTCGAGGCGCGGCTGAAGGGCCTGCGCGAGCTGCTGGCCGGCGCGGGCGGGGCGATGGAAGAACTCGGCACGCTCGAGAGCCGTGCCTTCTGGCGCGAGGTGCGCGACGTGGCGCCGCTCGCGACCGCCAAAGACGCCGTCGTCTGGCGAATCTCCTGTCCGCCGACCGAGGGGCCGGCGATCGTGGCGCGCATCAAGGCGCAGCGTCCGGCCGTAAGGAGCTTTTACGACTGGTCGGGTGGCCTGATCTGGCTCGCCTTGCCTCCTTCTGCCGACGCGGATCATGCAATAGTGCGCGGCGCTATCGGAAAGAACGGCGGCCACGCGACCTTGATCCGAGCGCCCGAGGCGGCTCGTGCCGCTGTGCCCGTCTTCCATCCGCAATCGCCTGCGCTTGCGGCGCTGGCGGCGCGGTTGAAAGAAAGCTTCGATCCCAAGGGCCTCTTCAACCCGGGGCGAATGGCCTAGCGATGCAAACCAACTTCACCCTGGCGCAGCTTGCCGACCCCGACAACGCGCGCTCCGAGCAGATCCTGCGCAAGTGCGTGCATTGCGGGTTCTGTACCGCGACCTGCCCGACTTTCGTGCTGCTGGGCGACGAGCGCGATTCGCCGCGCGGAAGAATCTACTTCATCAAGGCGATGCTCGAAGGCGATCGCGCGCCCACGCAGCAGGAAGTGCGGCACGTCGATCGGTGCCTGTCGTGCCTCTCCTGCATGACGACCTGCCCGTCGGGCGTGAACTACATGCACCTGGTCGATCACGGCCGTCATCACATCGAGGAAACCTACACGCGCACTTTGCCGGACCGCTTCATGCGCGGCCTTCTGGGCGTGCTGATGCCGCGGCCGCGTCTCTTCCGTTGGGCCATGGTGCTGGGCTGGCTGGCCAAGCCGCTGGCAGCGCTCCTGCCGTCCGCGAGCAGCGATCCGGGCGGCGCCACGTTCCTGCGGCGGATGAAGGCGATGATCGAGGCCGTGCCGGCGAGCATTCCGGGCCCGTCGCCGGTCGATCGTCCGCAGACGTTTGCCGCGGCCGGCGCCCGCAAGAAGCGTGTCGCGCTGATGCCGGGCTGCGGTCAGCAGGTACTGGCCCCGGAAGTGAACGAGGCCACAGTGCGCCTGCTTACGCGGCATGGCGTCGAAGTGGTGAATGTCGCGGGCTCGGGTTGCTGCGGCTCCTCGGTGCTGCATATCGGCGAGAATGAGCGCGCCGTCGCGTTGGCCAAGGCGAACATCGACGCATGGCTCAGGGAGGCCGATGGGGCCGGGCTCGACGCCATTGTGATCAATGCCTCCGGGTGCGGCACGACCGTAAAGGACTACGGCCACATGCTGGCCGACGATCCGGTGTGGAAGGCAAGAGCGGAACGGGTGGCGAAGCTCGCACGCGATATCACGGAAGTAATGGCGGAAATCGGTCTCGCGAACGTGACACCGAAGCCGCTCACGGTTGCCTATCATTCGGCCTGTTCCATGCAGCACGGCCAGAAACTCGTCGAACCGCCCAAGAAGCTGCTGCGCGACGCGGGCTTCACGGTGAAAGACGTGCCCGAGGGCCATCTGTGCTGCGGCTGGGCGGGGACCTATCAGGTATTGCAGCCCGAACTCTCGCGCCGTCTGCGCGACCGCAAGGTGGCGAACATCGAGAGCCTGCGGCCGGACGTGATCGCGGCAGGCAACTTCGGCTGCATCGGCAATATCGCCGCGGCCACGAACATTCCCATGGCGCACACGGTCGAGCTGCTCGATTGGGCGACCGGTGGGCCGAAGCCCGCAGCCTTGCCCTAGATGAGCGTGCTTCGCTCTTGCTTCGCCGGGTTGCTGGGGCTGATGCTCTGCATCGGCGTTCATGCCCAGAACAAAGGGAGCAACCCCATGCTCGATACCCTGTTCGAAAAGCTTCAGACCGCGACCGATCCGTTTGCCATCCAGTCGCTGGAGGCGGCGATCTGGGAGCAGTGGACGATGGTGCCCGGTGACGCCGAGCGTCAGTTGATGATGCGCGGCATCGCCGAGATGGAGCAGCAGGAACTCGAAAGCGCCGTGACGACATTCACGAGATTGATCGACATGTCGCCCGAGCTTTCCGAAGCCTGGAACAAGCGCGCGACGGTGCGCTGGCTGATGGGCAACTTCCCGGGCTCGCTCGCCGACATCTGCGAGACCATCAAGCGCGAGCCGCGCCATTTCGGCGCCTATTCGGGATTGGGCATGATCCGCGCACAAATGAACGAGCCCGCCCGAGCAGCCGCGGCTTTCCAGCTCGCGAAAAAATACAACCCGCACATCATTGGTCTCGATGCCGAGATTGCGCGGCTGAAGGCGCTGGGCGGGGACGCGCCCGACGACCCGCTGGGTTGCGGACAGCACACGGCAAGCCGATAGTACACTGACGATTTCCATAGGGAGTTAAGGGTTATGGCCACGTTGTATGTTGGCGGTCGCGTGTTCGACGGCGAGAAGGTGATCGACGGCCAGGCCGTCCTCGAAGAAGGCGGCAAGGTCAAGAAGATCGCTTCGGCGGGCGAGTTCACAGGTTTCGCGGGCACCAAGGTCGACACGTCGGGCGGCACGCTGATTCCGGGCATCATCGACTGCCACATCCATTCGATGTCGGGCGCCGAAGGCAATCCCGGCGCGATCTCCGATCGCATGAGCCCCGCGCAGCTCACCGTGCGCGGCATGGAGTTGATGCGCAACACGCTGGAAGGCGGCATCACCGCCGTGCGCGATTGCGGCGGCCGGGACTATATCGAGTTCGCCCTCCGCGACGCCTTCAATGCCGGTCGCTTTCTGGGGCCGACGATGCGCTGCGCCGGCCGCATGATCTGCATGACCGGCGGTCACGGCAACCGCACCGGCCGCATTGCCGATGGCGTCGACGAGGTGGTGAAGGCCGTGCGCGAGCAAATCCACGCCGGATCGGACCTGGTGAAGATCATGGCGACCGGCGGCGTGATGACCCCGGGCGTCAATCCCGAGGATGCGCACTATTCGCCCGAGGAGATGAAGGCCGGCATCACCGAGGCGCATCGCTTCCACAAATGCTGCGCCAGCCATGCCCAGGGCGCGCTCGGCATCCTGAACGCGGTGCGCGGCGGCATCGATTCGATCGAGCACGGCATCTTCATGGACGACGAATGCTGCCGCGAGATGCTGGAGCGAGGCGTCTGGCTGGTGCCGACGCTGGCGGCCGTGAAGAACATCCTCGCTGGCTACGACGGCGGCGACCGCTCGATTCCCGACTACGTGATCGACAAGGCGCGCCGCGTGTTCGACCGCCATATCGCGGCGACCAAGATGTACTACAAGGCCGGCGGCCGGATCGCGATGGGCACCGATGCGGGCACGCCGCACAACCGCCACGGCGAGAACGCGCGCGAGCTCGAGTACATGTGCGAGATCGGCATTTCGACGCGCGATTCGCTGTTCTTCGCGACGGCCAGCGCCGCCGACCTGATGCGCCTGGGCGACCAGGGCCGTATCAAGGAAGGCAATTCGGCCGACTTCGTGGTTTGCGACGGCGATCCGCTGGTAGACATCAAGAAGGCGGCCCGCAAGGAGAACCACCGGATGGTGGTCAAGCGCGGCCAGGTCGCCAAGGACAACCGCGCGGCCTTCGTGGCGCCGGCCCAGCGCGTGGCCGCCGAGTAGGCCTACGGAGACGGCGGGGAGACGATAGGTGGACTACGTCTCCCTGATCCTGGTCGCCGGCGTGATCCTGCTCGGCGGACCGATCATGGCGATCGTCGCGCTGGCCCGGACCTCGGGACAGCGCGATCAGATCGCGCAGCTCTCTGCCGAGATCAACCTGCTGCGGCGCCAGCTCGAACAGGGGAAGGCGGCGGAAGTCCTGCCGCCGCCCTTCAAGGAAGAGCCGCCGAGCGAGTCCGTCACGCTCCCTTCGTCTGACGCCATCGTAGAACCCGCCTCGGATCAGAGTCAGGAACCGCCGCCGCTGCCGCCACCCCTGCCGCCACCCCTGCCGCCGTCGATCGAACCTGCGATCGAGCCGGTCAAGGCTGGCTGGGAGCAACGGCTGGGCGCGCGCGCCTTCATCTGGGTTGGCGCCATCACGCTCGCCCTCGCGGCGCTCTTCCTCGTCCGCTACTCGATCGAGGAGGGCTATCTGTCGCCGGAAGTGCGGGTGATTCTCGCGGCCGTCTTCGGTTTCGGGCTGATTGCGGGCGCGGAAAGGATGCGGGCGCGCGACGATCGTGTGGCCCAGGCCATGGTGGCCGCAGGCGTCGCGGCGCTCTACGGCGCGCTGTTCTCCGCCGTCGCCCTCTACGGCATGATCTCGCGGCCGGCGGCGGGGGGTGGGGTGATGGCGCTCACCGCCTTCGCCATCGGCCTGTCGCTGCGGCATGGCGTGTTCGTCGCCGCTCTGGCCTTCGTGGGTGGCTTTGCCGGCCCCGCGATCATCGGCAGCGATGCGCCCAACACGCCTGTGCTCTTCGGCTATTTGCTGGCCATCGCCGTGGGCACGCTCGCCGTGATCCGGCATCGCGGCTGGTGGATGCTGGGATGGGGCGTGCTCGCGGGCAGCGTGTTGTGGACCGTCGTATGGATCTTCACGAGCGCCGGGGGCATGCCCTGGGTCGGACTTTTCCTCGTCGCGGTCGCGGGGCTCTTCGTGTGGGCGACGTGGCGGCGCCTCGGCGAGGGCGACAAGGCGCCCGACGTAACGGCGCTGGTGTGGACTGCCCTCGGCGTCACCGGCGTGTTGTTGATGGCTCTTATCGTGTTCGACAATGGCAAGCAGGACGCGGGCTGGCTGATGCTGGCGCTTCATGGTGCGGGCGCCTATGCGCTCGCGCGTTGGACACCGCGCTTCCAGTACACCGGAGGTCTCGCACCCCTTCTGTCGCTCGCGACCCTGGCGCTATGGTGGGGCGAACGCGGAACCCACGGCCCGTTCGACGATGGGCGCTTCGCCTGGGTCACGGCAATCTTCGGCATGCTCTGCGCCGGCGGCGCTTTCGCGCTGATGTGGAACGCCGCACGCCCCGGCTTCTGGGCGGCGCTGTCGGTCGCCTCCGGCCTCGTGCATTTCCTGTTCTGCTGGTACGTGCTGCGTGCCGTCTCGCCCGGTACGCCCTGGGGCCTGATCAGCATCGGCCTCGCGGCACCCTTCCTGGTCGGCGCCGAGCGGCTCACGCATTGGCGCGACCGCATGCCGGGCGCCACCGAGGCGTTGGGCTACCTCGCGGCCGGCGTTTCCTTCTTCATTGCGCTCGCCATTCCTCTCGAACTCGACCGCGAATGGATTACCGTCGGCTACGCGCTCGAACTGGCGGCGGTGGCGGCCATCGCCTGCCATCTGGGACTGCTGACGATGCGCCGGATCTGCTGGGGCCTGCTGGCTGTCGTCGTGGTGCGCTTCGTCCTCAATCCCGAGATCCTGAAATATCCGCTCGGGCTGACGCCGGTCTTCAACTGGATCCTGTGGGGCTACGGCCTGTCGATCGCGGCGCTCGTCGTGGGCCGGCACTATCTCCTCAAAATGCGCAACGACCGGCTGATCGTGGCGATCGAGGTGGCGATCGCGCTGCTGATCTTCGCGCTCCTGACCCTCGAGGCGCGCAGCCTGTTCCAGCGCGGGGCGATGGATGCGCCGCGTGCGTCGTTCATGGAGCGCGCGGTCTATGTCCTGATCTGGGGCGGGTTCGCTCTCGTGGCGCTGTGGGTCGAGCGCTGGCGCCACGATGTCGTGACGCTCTGGGCGTGGCGTCTCAGCGGTCTTCTGGCCCTGGGCACGGTTCTGATCGTGCAAGTGCTGATCGGCAACCCGATCGTGGAGAAGGCTGACGTGGGCTCGCTCGTGATCGTGAATGGGCTGCTGCTGGCCTACGCCGTGCCGGCGGCGATGGCAGCCATCGCCCGGCGCTGGATGGAGACCGACGACAGCGAATACCGGATTCTCGCGGGGGCGGCGGCCAGCGTGCTGGCCTTCGTCTATGTCTCGATGGAGGTCCGGCACTTCTTCGATCCCGAGTTCGCGCGCCGCGGACTGGGTGCAGCCGGTGTCGAGCTCTATGCCTACTCCTGCGTCTGGCTGCTGTTCGGCGTCGGCCTGCTGGCGCTCGGCTTCGTCCGTCACGCAGCGGCGTTGCGACATGCGGGAATGGTGCTGGTCTGTATTGTGGTCGCCAAGGTATTCCTGATCGACATGGCGGGCCTGCAGGGCCTCCTGCGGGTCGTGTCCTTCCTCGGGTTGGGCGCGGCGCTGCTCGGGCTGGGCTACGCCTACCGCCGTTTCGGATTTGACCAGGCGCCACAGGGAACCAAATGAGCGACAAGCTTTTCCCCGAACTCTCCCTTTCTCTCGATGCCTTGCGGGCGCTTCAGTTCACGCGGTTGAAGCAGAGCCTCGCGCATGCCTATGCGAATCAATTGCCGTATCGCGCCAAGTGCCAGGCGGCGGGGGTGCATCCCGACGACCTGAAGACACTGGAGGACCTGCGGCGGTTTCCCTTCACCGCCAAGAGCGACCTGCGCGACGCCTATCCCTTCGGCATGTTCGCAATCCCGCGCGAGAAATGCGTGCGGGTGCATGCGTCCAGCGGAACGACGGGGCGGCCGACGGTCGTCGGCTACTCTGCACGGGACATCGAGATCTGGGCCGAGGTGATGGCGCGCTCGATGTATGTCGCCGGAACGCGGCCGGGCGACATCGTGCACAATGCCTACGGCTACGGCCTTTTCACAGGCGGGCTGGGCGCGCATTACGGCGGCGAGCGGCTGGGCTGCACCGTGGTGCCGATGTCGGGCGGCTTCAGCGAGCGCCAGGTGCAGCTGATCGCCGAGTTCGGCGCGCGCGTCTGCCTGATGACGCCGTCTTACATGCTGGCGATCGCCGACGAATTCGAGCGCCAGGGTATCGATCCGCGCAAGACCGCGCTCCGCATCGGCATCTTCGGCGCGGAGCCCTGGACCGAAGGGATGCGGGCGGAGATCGAGCGGCGGCTCGGCATCGACGCAGTCGATATCTATGGCCTCAGCGAAGTGATGGGGCCGGGCGTGGCCTGCGAGTTTATCGAGACCAAGGACGGGCCCACGATCTGGGAGGATCACTTCTATCCCGAGATTGTCGATCCCGAGACCGGCGCGCCGGTGGCGGACGGGGAGCCCGGCGAGCTGGTGTTCACCTCGCTCACCAAGGAGGCGATGCCGGTCATCCGCTATCGCACGCGCGATCTCACGCGGCTGATGAAGGGGTCCGCGTCAGCGATGCGGCGCATGGCCAAGATCACCGGTCGCAGCGACGACATGCTGATCGTGCGCGGCGTTAACCTGTTCCCGAGCCAGGTCGAGGAGCAAATCCTGCGCGACGAGGCGCTGAGCGGCCACTATGTGATCGAGCTCACGCGTACCGGCGCGCTCGACGATCTCCTGGTGCGGGTCGAAGCCCGCGTCGTGCTCGAGGGCGAAGCGGCCGGCCGCTCGCGCGCCGAACTCGCGCGCCGCCTCAAGGGCATGTGCGGCCTGTCGGCCGAGATCGAGATTGCTGCCCCCGGCGGCGTCGAGCGCTCGATGGGCAAGGCGCGGCGGGTCATCGACAAGCGTCCGAAGGGCTAAGAAACCTTCGCAGGCTCAGTCAAAATAAATGAAACAATTCAATTGTTTAAAGGAGTTTTATAAAGCGCACTATTAGCGCCTGATACATTTAATTCAATTGCCGAGTACTCCGATGGGTTTGCTGAAGAACGAACGCGGCGTTTCCGCCATCGAGTTCGCGATCATCTCGCCCGTTCTGATCACCATCCTGCTGGGCATCTTCCAGTTCGGCAGCGTCATGAACGCCTACCTCGTCCTCACGAATGCAGCCGCCAAAGGCGCGCTCACAATGGCGCTGGGACGCGGCACGGCCACTCCCTACACCACGACCATTTCGGCGATCACCGCCGCGGCGCCCAACCTCACACCCGCGAGCATCACGACGACCGTCACGATCAACGGCACAGCGTGCTCGACCGACGCCGCTTGCACGACGGTTCTCGTGGCCGGCGTCTCGGCCGTCGTGAAGACCACCTATCCCTGCAACCTGACCGTGATGGGCATCAACTACGCGCCGAACGGCTGCACCCTGAAGGCGCAGACGGCGCAAATGGTTCAATGAGGAGGACGAGATGAAGATCAGGAAAGTCCTGCGCAATCGCCGTGGCGCCACCGCCGTGCTGTTCGCGGTCGTGGCCACCGGCCTGTTCGGCACGGTCGGACTGACCGTCGATGTGGCCCGGGTATTCGCGGCCAAGAGCGCGTTTACGGCGGCGACCCAGGCGGCGTCGCTGGCGGGCGCCCAGGCGCTGCTGCAGACTGGCGCGACGCAGATCACGGTCGCGGCGGCCGTGACGGCGTGGAACACGGCGAATGCCCCGTCGAACGTCACGATCACCAACACCACGACCACGCTCAGTTGCGTGACGGCCACGGCCAACCTGCCGAGCTGCTCCGGAACCAACCCCAACGCCGTCAACGTCACACAGACCGGAAGCGTGTCGACGCACTTCCTGAAGGCCTTCGGCTTTCCGACATTCTCGCTCGCCTCGACCTCAGCCGCAGCCAAGGCGGGCGGCCAGGGCACGCCGATGAATGTGATGTTCGTGCTCGATTCGACGGGATCGATGAACACCGCCGACACGGGCTGTACGATCACCGGCATCCGCAATCCCACCCGGTACCAGTGCGCACTCTATTCGGTGCAGAGCGTGCTGAAGGTGATGCAGCCCTCCATGGCCTCGGTCGGCCTGATGGCCTTTCCCGGCACCGGCCGGCAGTTCACGCCGGCCAGCCCCTGTCCCACCCAGCCCTCGGCGGTGCCGTACCTCAGCTCGACGATCTACTACCAGATCGGCAGCGGCCTCAGCACGAACTACAACAACGGCTCGGGCACGCTCAACCACACCTCGACGATCGTCGAGGCGGTGGGCGACTACGGCTCGTCGCCGGTGCTTACGGGTTGCCAGACCGCCAAGGGCGGCGAGGGCACCTATATCGCGGAAGTGCTCACCAAGGCGCAGGCGGCGCTGCCGGTCGTGGCCGGTACCAAGAACGTGATCATCCTGCTGAGCGACGGCGATGCCGGCGCCTCGCAGTCCCAGCTCAACGGCCAGAGCAGCAAGGTGGCCAAGCAGTGCGGCCAGTACGTCACTGCAGCGCAGGCGGCGACCACGGCAGGCACGACGGTCTACACGGTGGCCTACGGCGCGGCGTCGTCTGGCTGCAGTTCGGGGGACACGTACAATCCCTGCACGGCGCTGAAGGCTGCGGCCTCCAGCACGTCGACGTTCTATTCGACGAACAATACCTGTGTGGCGCCGGTCGCCGCCAACAACGTCACCAACCTGCCGACGATCTTCACGCAGATCGCCACCACGCTCTCGATGACGAAGCCGCGTCTGCTTTAGGGCTCAGCCCCAGGGGCGGGTGGTGGCCAGCCCAATTTTCGCCTTGATCAGGCCCGCGTCCTCGCGGACCTGGCTGGTCTGGGCGGGGAGTTCGGTCGAGGAGATGACGGGTGACCGGCTCTGGGCGCGCGCGGCGTGCGGATTGTTCACCGCGACGACAACAGCAAAAGTCGCGATGGTCGCGCCAATCACCAGGTAGTCGACCCAGTTCAGAGCAGCCCTCTTCGGACGATAGGGAATGGCTTTGGCTTGGGAATTGATAGGGTTCACGACAACCTCACGCAGTGCTTCTGAGAAGGATTACGGGGGAACCTTCGAGGGCATCCCCGAACTTTTTCAGGCCGCGTTCAGGTCACATGGGCAATGCGCAGAATGTTCGTCGCTCCCGGCGTCCCGAAAGGCACGCCGGCGGTGATCACCAGCCGCTCGCCTTGCCTGGCCAAGCCCTCCTTGCGGGCGATCCTTACGGCTTTCTGAACCATGTCGGCGAAATTGTGGGCGTCCTCGGTCTGGGCCGCGTGGACGCCCCAGGTCAGGGTCATGCGTCGCGCCGTGTGGACGTTGGGCGTGAGGCAGAGGATGCGCACGTCCGGCCGTTCGCGCGCCGCGCGCAAGGTCGTCGAGCCCGTATTCGTGTAGGTGACGATCGCGGCCGCGCCCAGCGTATGCGCGCACTGGCGGGCGGCAGCGCTGATCGCATCGGCCGTGGTCGCCTCCGGCTCGCGGCGCGAGGCGTCCATCAGCTTGCGATAGAGCGGGTCGCTTTCGACGCTCTTCAGGATGCGGTCCATGATCGTGACCGCCTCGATCGGGTAGTCGCCCGAGGCCGACTCCGCCGACAGCATTACCGCATCGGCGCCGTCGTAGACGGCAGTTGCCACGTCCGAGGCTTCGGCGCGGGTCGGCGTCGGCGAGTGAACCATCGACTCCAGCATCTGCGTCGCCACGATCGCGGGCCGGCCGAGAACGCGGCAGGCGGCGAGGATGCGCTTCTGGAGCGGCGGCACGGCTTCCGGCGGCATCTCGACGCCCAAGTCGCCGCGCGCGACCATGATGCCGTCGCTCTGCTCGATGATCTCGTCGAGATGCTCGATCGCCTGCGGCTTCTCGAGCTTGGCCATGACCGCGGCACGGCCACCGACCAGCTTCTTCAGTTCGGCGATGTCGTGCGCATGCTGCACGAACGACAGCGCCACCCAGTCGACGCCGAGCGACAGTCCGTAATCGAGGTCCTTGCGGTCCTTCGGCGTCATCGGCGACACCGGCAGCACGAGGTTGGGCAGGTTGACGCCCTTGCGGTCCGAGAGCATGCCGCCGACCTCGACCATCGTATCCATCGTCTTCTTGTCGTGCGCCACGATCCGCAGCCGCACCTTGCCGTCGTCGATCAGCAGCACCCCGCCGGGTTTCGCGGCGGCGAAAATCTCCGGATGCGGCAGCGGCACGCGCTTGTCGGTGCCCGGCGCCTTGTCGAGGTCGAAGCGCAGCTTCTGGCCGTTGTGAACCTCGATCGGTCCCTTGGCGAAGGTGCCGAGCCGCAGCTTCGGGCCCTGCAGGTCCATCAGGATCGCGATCGGATGCTTGTATTCCTTCTCGAGTGCGCGCAGCAGGGCGACCCGCAGCTTGTGATCCTCGTGCGTGCCGTGGCTGAAATTCAGGCGGAAGACATCGGCGCCGGCATCGATGAGCGCGCGCAGGCGCTCGGGACTCGACGTGGCGGGGCCCAGGGTGGCGACGATCTTGGTGAATCGATCGCGATGCATCCCTTGACCCTACTTCTTGGGTGACGACACTTTGAAGTCACCGGCGGCCTCGTAGACCTTCACGACGGCGGCATCGTCGAGCTTGCCCCAGCCTGCCCCGGCTGCGGCGAGGAAGAGCTGGTGCGCGGCCGCCGCCATCGGCAGCGGCAGGCGATGCTCGTGGCCGGTGTTCAGCACCAGGCCCAGGTCCTTCACGAAGATCTCGACCGCCGAGAGCGGCGAGAAATCGTCGTCGAGCATGTGCGGCACGCGATTGCCGAACATCCACGAATTGCCGGCGCTGGCGGAAATCACTTCGAACACCGCGCGCGTGTCGGCGCCGGCCTTGGCGGCGAGCGCCATCGCCTCGGCGGCGGTCGCGATGTGAACGCCCGCGAGCAGCTGGTTCACCGTTTTCACCAGCGAGCCGATGCCGGGCGCGTCGCCCAGGCGAAACACCTTGGCCGAGGTGGCGGCGAGGATGGACTCGGCCGCAGCATAGGCGGGCGCGCTGCCGGACGACATGAAGGTGAGCTCTCCCGACTCAGCGCGCGCACGACCGCCGGACATCGGCGCGTCGAGCAGCTCGTGTCCCGACGTGGCGAGCCTCTCGCCGAGCGACTTCGCGAACGCGGGCGGCACAGTCGCACATTGCATGACGAGTCCGCCCTTGCGCAGCGTCGAGACGGCACCTTTGTCGCCGTACAGGACCATGTCGACCTGCTGCGCATTTACGACGGCCACCGCGACGACATCGGCCTTCGCCGCGGCTTCGGCGCAGGAGCCGGCCGTGCTGCCGCCGGCGGCGGTGAAGGCGTCACGCGCGGCGGCGCTGGGATCGACGCCGATCACCTTGTGGCCGTGCTTCAGCAGGTTCTTGGCCATCCCGAGACCCATCGAGCCCAGGCCGATGAAGGCGACGACGGGAGTGTTCTTGTCGGTCATGGTTCAGGCCTTGATGCCGTATTTCGCGGCCCAGCCGAGGCCGGCACCGGTCGTGGTCTTGGGCTTGTACTCGAGGCCGACGTAGCCCTGGTATCCGAGCCGGTCGAGCACATCGAGCATATACAGATGATTGGCCTCGCCGACGTCTGGCTCGTTGCGATCGGGATTGCCCGCGATCTGCACGTGCGCCGTGATCGGGAACAGTCTCTCCGTGCGCTTCTGCAGGTCACCCTCGGTCACCTGCATATGATAGAGGTCGAGCTGAAGCTTGAGGTGCGGCGCGCCCACTTCCTTGATGATCTCGCTCACCTGCGTCGTGGTGTTCGTGAAGTAGCCCGGAATGTCGCGATGGTTGATCGGCTCCATCACCAGCGTGAGCCCGCTCTTTGCAGTGCGGTCGCAGGCCATCTTCAGGTTGGAGACGAAGGTCCTGTGCATCGCTTTCACATCGGCGCCCGGCGCGATCATGCCGGACATGATGTGCAACGTCCGGCACTCCAGCACCTTCGCGTAGTCGAGCGCCTTGCCGAGGGCGGCGGCGAACTCGGCCTCGCGGCCTGGAAGAGCGGCGAGCCCGCGCTCGTTCTTGCTCCAGTCGCCCGGCGGCAGGTTGAACAGCGCCTGCGTGAGTTTGTGCTTCTTCAGCTCGGCCGCGATGTCGGCCGCGGGCGCCTCGTAGGGAAACAGGATCTCGACCGCCTTGAAGCCGTGCGCGGCGGCGGCGCCGAAGCGCTGCAGGAACGGCACTTCCTGGTAGATCCACGAGAGGTTGGCGGCGAGCTTCGGCATTGTCTTCTTTCTGATTACGACGGAAAGGCCTCTTCGACCTCGCGAACCTGCGGATCGGTGAGCGTGCGCACCTTGAGGCCCTGCAACAGCAGGTGAAGCTTGGCGGTCTCTTCGAGTTCCTCGATCGAGGCCGAGGCCGCCGACAGCGACGTGCCCGCGACGACCGGTCCGTGGTTGGCGAGCAGCACGGCGCGATGGCCCTTGGCGTAGTCGCGGATCGCATCGGCGAGCTTGGGATCGCCCGGCTTGAAGTAGGGCACCAGCGGCAGCTTGCCCACACGCATCACGAAGTAGGGCGTGATCGGCGGCAGCGTCGTCTCCTTGTTGTGATGGCACGATGGATCGAGGCAGGAGATCGCCACCGCATGCGTGCAATGAAGATGGACGATCGCGCCGTCCTTTGGCCGCACGTCGTACACCGAGCGATGCAGCAGCGCCTCTTTGGTTGGCGGATCGCCCGCGACATGCTTGCCATTGAGGTCGAGCTTGGAGAGCTGGCCGGGGACGAGCTCACCCAGGGACGAACTGGTCGGCGTCATCAGCCAGCCGTCGGCCACGCGCACGCTGATGTTGCCCGACGTGCCGGGGCAGAGGCCGCGCGCGGCGAGCTTGGCGCCCAGCGCGCAGACGGCGTCGCGTGCCTTGGTTTCCTCGGTGCTCATAGCTGGTGGAATGCCTTGGTGAAGAAGTCGGGGGCGCCGAAGTTGCCGGACTTCAGCGCGAGCAGCAGGGGCTTGGACGAGATCGATGCGGTCCACGGCACGCCGGGATCGATCTCGGATCCGATGCGCAGCGCGGTGACGTCGAGCGCGCTCACGACGGCGCCGGAAGTCTCGCCGCCCGCGACGACCAGCCGGCCGACGCCCGCAGAGACGAGCCCCTTGGCGAGAGACGCCATGGTCTTCTCGATGGCGTGGCTCGATTTCTCGACGCCGTATTTCTCCTGCAACGCTTTGACGGCTTCGGGTGTGTCGCTGGCCGAGAGCAGGATCGGGCCATTGCCGAGCTTGTCCTTCGCCCAGCCCAGCGCGGTGCCGGCGACATCCTCGCCGCGGCAGATCGCGTCGGTGTCGAGAGTGAAGTGCGCGCCCTTGAAGGCGGCGATCTGGCCCAGGGTCGCGGCGGAGCAGGAGCCCGCAAGCACCGCGGACGCGCCGCCGATCTTCGGCAGAGCGTCGGCGCCCGACCTGTGTTGCAGCAATCCACGGCGGCGGTAGGCGGCGGGCAGACCGAGTGCCACGCCCGAGCCACCAGTGACGAGTTTGTCGTCGCCGACTGCCTCGCCGATGATCCCGAGATCGGTGTCGGCCACCGCATCGACGACGACGTGGCGCACGCCGTCCTTGGCCAGGGCATCGAGCGCGTCGCGCAGACTGGCGGACCCCGCCTGCACCTGCTTCAGCGCCACGAGGCCGACCTTGTACTTGGTCTGCCGCGCCAGCACGCGCACCAGGTTCGAATCCGTCATCGGATTGAGCGGATGATGGCGCATGTGCGTGTCGGAGAGCAGCAGGTTGCCGACGAACAGGTGTCCAAAGAAGATCGTGCGGCCGTTTTCGGGGAACGCCGGGCAATATATCGCTTGCTTCGCGCCCAGCGCCTCGAGCAACGCGTCGCCCACCGGGCCGATGTTGCCGGCATCCGTGGAGTCGAAGGTCGAGCAGTATTTGAAGAAGAACCGCGTGCAGCCCGCGTCCTGCAGCGTCCGCAGCGCGTCGAGCGATTGCTTCACGGCATCCTTGGCCGCTATCGACCGGCTCTTGAGCGCGACGACAACGGCGTCGACGTCGTCGGGAATGGTTCCTTTCGCCGGCACGCCGATCGTCTGGATCGTGCGCATGCCGCCCTTGACCAGCATGCCCGCGATATCGGTGGCGCCGGTGAAGTCGTCCGCAATGACACCTAAAATGGCCATGGCTGACGTT
>CAIWTJ010000067.1 GCA_903915535.1 Enhydrobacter aerosaccus | reverse complement strand
GCGATGGGCAGCGGATAGAGCGCCATGTCGGCGGCGTAGGTGGTCTTGAAGACTCCGGCTTCGCGATGGAACATCTTACACGCGCTCGATTCTGCGTTTGCCGAAAATGCCGTACGGCTTGATCATCAGGACCACGATCATCAGCACATAGGGCACGAAATCCTTGGTGCCGCCGCCGACATAGGGATCGATGTAGCCCGCCACGAGACTCTCGACGATGCCGATGACCAACCCGCCGATCAGCGCACCGCCGATGGAATCGAGCCCGCCCAAGATCACCACGGGAAACACTTTCAGTCCTACCAGTGCGAGATGGACGTCGACCCCGAGCATGCTGCCCCAGATGATGCCGCCCGCGGCGGACACGATGCCTGCCATCGCCCAGGCGAGCGCAAAGTAGCGCTCGACGTTGATCCCCATGGCCTGCGCCACCTGCTGATTGTCGGCGACCGCCCGCATCGCGACGCCCATGCGGCTCTTCTTAAAGAACCAGCTGAAACCCACGAAGAACACCAGAGTCACGACGATGCCCAGCACCTGGATCGGCGACAGGCTGGCCGGGCCGATGGCGATCGGCTCGTCGCCGATCGGCAGCGGCAGCGCCCGGGTCTCGCCGCCGAACACCACGGGCGTCAGGCCGCGCAGGACTGCTGCAAGCCCGATGGTCGCCATGATGACCGCGACGACCGGCCGCCCCAGCAGCGGCCGCAGCACGATGCGCTCGAAGCCGAAGCCGAAAGCGATCATCACCGCGAAAGTGGCACCGATCGCCACGATCAACGGCACGCCTTCGACGGCGAGGATTGCCGCTGCGATCAGGCCCGACATCATCACGAACTCGCCCTGGGCGAAATTGATCGCGTCCGTGGCCTTGTAGACAAGCACGAACCCCAGCGCGATCAGCGCGTACATCAATCCGATCGAAGCGCCGTTGAGCAGCAGCGCGAAGAGAAAGCCGAGATCCTCTCCGGTCATGGTCAGGCCGCCTTGCGCGCCGGCGCGGCCGGCTTGAGGTCGTGGATCAGGATGTCGCTCGTGATGCTCGACTTGCGCCCGTCCTCGAAGGTGATCTCGGTCGTCACCTCGACCTGGGTGGCGCCGTTATAGAAGGCATTGATCACGGCATCGTATTTCTCGGCCACGAACTTCCGACGGAGCTTGCGCGTGCGCGTCATCTCGGCGTCGTCGGCTTCCAGTTCCTTGTTGAGGAGAAGATAGCGCTTCACCTGTTGGACGTCGGGCAAGGTCGCGTTGGCCTTGGTGATCTCGTCGGCGATCAATCCGGCGACCTCGGGCTTGCGGCTCAAGTCCATGAAACTGCTGTAGGGCAGCCCCCTCTTCTCCGCCCAGGCGCCGACCGTCTGCATGTCGATCGCGATCATCGCCATAACGCTGGGCTTCTCGTGCCCGAAGGCCACCGCCTCACGGATGAACGGGCTGAACTTCAGCTTGTTCTCGATGAACTGCGGCGCGAAGGCCGAGCCGCCGACGAGCTTTCCGACATCCTTTGCGCGATCGATGATGACGAGATGGCCCTGCTTGTCGAAGAAGCCGGCATCGCCGGTCTTGAGCCAACCGTCGGTGAGCGCATCGCGCGTGACCTCGTCCTGCTTGAAGTAGCCCATGAAGACGTTCGGGCCCTTCAGCAGCACTTCGCCGTTGTCGTCGATCCTGACGTCGATGCGGGGCATCGGCCGCCCGACGGTGTCGGGATTGGCTTCCGCGTCGTCCTGACAGGCGATCAGCGCCGAGGCCTCCGTGGCACCGTATATCTGTTTCAGGTTGATGCCGAACGACCGGAAGAAGCGATAGCTGTCCGGCCCCAACGGCGCGCCGCCGGTGTAGCACCAGCGGGCATTGCGCAGCCCGAGCTGATCGCGCACCGGTCCATAGACAAGGAACTCTCCCACGGCGAGCCCGATCTTCTCCGTCAACGTCAACGGCAACCCGTCGATCTTCTTCAGCTCACAGCGTTCGGCCAGTTCGCGAAAATACTCGAACACGCGACGCTTCAGCGGCGAGGCATCGCTGCTCTTCACCTGCATGATCGTAAGCATGTTCTCCCAGATGCGTGGCGGTGCCAGCATCACGTGCGGCCCCAGCTCGCGCAGGTCGCGCTGTACCGTCTCCGGACTCTCGGGGCAATTGACCGTCACCTTGCCCGCCAGCGCCATGCCGAGCGAGAAGGCAACGTCGCCGACCCAGGCCATCGGCAGGTACGATAGCCAGTTGTCCCCGGGCTTGGTCTCGTTCACCTCGAGGAAAGCCTCGGAGCCCGCGATCATGTTGCGATGGCTGAGCATCGCGCCCTTGGGCGCACCGGTGGTCCCGGACGTATAGGCGATCATGGCCACATCGGCCGCGGCGCCCTTTGCCATCTCCGTCGCAAAATAGGCGGGATGCTCCTTGCCGAATGCCCGGCCGGCCTCGATCACCTTCTCGAAAGACGTCAGCACGGCGTCGTCATACGCCCACAGCCCACGAGGATCGTCGAAAATCACCTGCCGCAGATGAGGGAGCTGCTCCTTCAGGGACAGCACCTTGTCGACCTGTTCCTGATCCTCGGCCACGATCACCGAGACCTCGGCATGATTGAGCACGTAGACGAGCTCGGACGCGATCGAGTCCTGATAGACAGGGACCGCCATGCCACCCAGAGCCTGCGCGGCGAGCTGCGCTGCGTAGAGCTGAGGCCGGTTGTCGCCGACCACCGAAAGCTTGTCGCCTCGTTTGAAGCCCTGCGCGGCCAGCCCCAGCGCGAAGTCGCGCACCATGTCGCGATAGCCGCTCCAGGAGAACGTCTGCCACACGCCACGGGTCTTCTCACGGATGCCCGGCGCGGTCGGATTTTCCTCGGCATTGCGCTGCAGAAGCTTTGGCAGCGTATCCGTCTTGCCGGAGTCCACGAGGCTCATGTACGGCCTCCGCCCTTGGTCGTGCCGAGATAGGCCTCGATCACCTTGGGATCGTTCTGAACCTCGTCCGGCGTGCCCGATGCGAGGCGCCGGCCCCGCTCCAGCACGACCACCTTGTCGGAGATATCCATGACGACGCCCATATCGTGCTCGATCAGGACGACGGTAACGCCGCGTTCCTGGTTAACGTCGAGGACGTAACGCGCCATGTCCTCCTTCTCGTCCTGGTTCATGCCGCCCATCGGCTCGTCGAGCAGCAGCACCTTGGGATCGGCCGCGAGTGCGCGACCGAGTTCGACCCGCTTGCGCAGCCCGTAGGCCAGCGCCGACGTCGGCTGCTTGCGCAAATCCTGAAGCTTCAGGAACTCGATGATCTCCTCGACCACCTCGCGGTGCGCGATATCCTCTTTTTGCGCCATCCCCCAGTAGACAGCGCTGGCGAACACGCCGGATTTCATGCGCACGTGACGGCCCAGCATCAGGTTGTCGAGGACGGTCAATCCGCCGAACAGGGCGATGTTCTGGAAGGTGCGTGCGATGCCGAGGGCGGCGACCGAACTCGGCTTGCGCTGCGTGATGTCGACACCGTCCAGCAGGACGCGGCCGGTATCCGGCTTGTAGAAGCCGGAGATCATGTTCAGGAGCGAGGTCTTGCCGGCGCCGTTGGGACCGATGATGGAAACGATGCCGCCGCGTGGCACTTCCAGCGACACATCTTGCACGGCGGTGACACCGCCGAACTTCTTCGACACGCCCTCGACGACGAGCTGGTTGTCGCCCTCTCGCGCGACTACGCGCTGGGCGGACGCCCCCGTCATGATTCCTCCCTAGAACACGGCTTTTATTTCGTTGCGCGCATCATGAAGCCTTGGACCGTCGAAGGCAACAAAAGCCCTTTAGCGTGCGGCTCTGATCGCCCGGCAGATCGTGACCATCTTGCCGATCGCATGCTCGACGAATGCCGAGACGCCGGACTCGATACGTGCCGCTTCCTTGGGCCTGCCCGCCTCGATGGCACGCGCGAGGAGCCGGGCTTGCCCGTCTGCGGCCGTGCGATTAGCGGTTATCGCCCGGTCCAGGGAGCCGTCCGCTTGCAGTGGCGCAAGCGCCCTCTCGACCTGCATCAGGAATTGCGGCGCATGTGCGAGCTGGCGATACATGCTGGCAAGGATGATCGGCTGCGGGCGGTCGCCGAACTTGTTGAGCCGGAGCACCAGCGCCCAGGTTTCCGGCGACACGTCCCCGGCCGAATTGAGCTTGGGAAGGGCAACGTCGGGCGGCGACAGCCGCGGCCCGGTCGCCGGGACACCTTCCTTTGCCGTTTCTCCACGCAACCAGGCCCCGAGCGCGCCCAACGTAAAAAGGTTGATCGTGTTGGAGTGGTCGTAACTCGCCAGCACGTCGTCGACACCCGCCGGCTGCGGACCCGCGAGCGAGGCGAGCTTTGGCACGATCATGTTCTGGCGGAAGCGAATGGCGGCCTGATCCGGCATCCCCTTCAGATAGAGCGGCTTCACCGCCGCCCACGCCCAGGGCAAGGCGCCGTCGATCGTCGCAAGATGCCGCCACACCAGATTGACGACACGCACGCCGATCACGGCACGGATGTCCGCGAAGAGCTCGGCGGCATCTCCCGTCGCCGAAGCCTCGGCGACGGCGGGAAACGGATCGTTCAAGTGTCTAGCGGCCCTTGAACGCCGGTTTACGCTTTTCCATGAAGGCTGTGCGGCCTTCGATGTAATCCTCGGAATCGAAGCACTCCTTCACCAAGCCGCTGAGGCGCGGGAAGTCGGGCTTGCCGTCGAGACGGGTCAGCTCCTCGATGGTGCGCTTGGCTGCGTGGATCGTGAGCGGCGCATTCTCGCCGATCATCCTGCAGTAGTTGTCGACAAAGGAGTCGAGTTCGGCGTCGGGTACGACGCGCGTGACCAGCCCCATGCCGAACGCTTCCTGTGCGTTGAAATGCCGGGCTGTGAAGAAGATTTCCTTGGCATGCGATGGGCCCACCAGATCGGTCAGGATCTTCAGGCCGCTGGCCCGATACCCCAGTCCAAGCCGGGCCGCCGGTACACCGAACTTGCTGTTCTCGGAGGCGATACGGATGTCGCAGAGCAGCGACACCGCCAGACCGCCGCCGATGCAGTAGCCGCGGATGCGGGCGATCGTCGGCTTCGAGCACTTGTTGAGGCGCGTGTTGGCCATCTCGCCGATCTTGTCGTAGTATGCGACCTGCTCGGGCGTGTTGCGCGCCTTCTCGAATTCCGAGATGTCGGCGCCCGAGACGAACGCCTTGTCGCCGGCGCCGGTCACGACGACCACGCGAATGGCCGGGTCTTTCTCGAACTCGTCAAGGATGACCGGGATCGCCTCCCACATGTCCGTCGACGTGGCGTTGTGCTTCTGCGGCTTGTTGAAGGTGAGCTTGCCGACCGGCCCTACCTTCTCCGCGATCATGTTCGGCGTCGGGCTGAAGTTCATCAGACGATCCCCCGCTTGCGGAAGTCTTCGACCGCCTTGGAGTCGTAGCCGAACTCCTTGAGGATCGTGTCGGTGTGCTCGCCCTGCTCCGGCGTCGACGTCCATTTGTCGAACTTGCTGCGGCTCATGTTGATCGCCTGGCCAATCACTTCCTGGTCGCCGAGCTTGGGGTGCTTCACCGGATAGGCCATCTTCAGGTGCTTGACCTGCGGATCGGCGAACATTTCGTCCATCTTGTAGATCGGCCCGGCCGGCACGCCTGCCTTGTTCAGCTTCTCGACCAGCTCGGCACTGCCATATGTCGCAAGGCGCTTGTCGATTTCCGCGTTCAGCGCATCGCGATTCTTGGCGCGTGCCTTATCCGTGCTGAAGCGCTCGTCGCTCATCAGCTCCGGTGCCTTCAGTGTCTCGCAGAAGCGCCGGTAGATGTGGCCACCGGAGGCAGCGATGTTGATGTAGCCGTCCTTGGTTTTGAAAACGCCCGTCGGAATGGAGGTCGGATGGTTGTTTCCCGCCTGCCCCGGCACCTCGTGGCCGAGAGTCCAGCGCGCGGCCTGGAAGTCGCACATCGAGATCATCGCCTGCAGCAGCGAGCTCGAGACCCACTGGCCCTCTCCCGACGATTCGCGCTCGAGCAGCGCGATCAGGATGCCGATGGCACAATGCAGGCCCGAGCCCACGTCCGCCACGGCGATGCCGGCACGCACCGGGCCACCGCCCGGCATGCCGGTGATGTACATGATACCGCCCATGCCCTGCGCGATCTGGTCGAAACCGGCGCGCTCGGCATACGGGCCGTCCTGGCCGAAGCCCGAGATCGATCCCAGGATGATCTTCGGGTTCACCTTCTTGAGGCTGTCGTAGTCGATACCGAGGCGGTATTTCACATCGGCGCGGTAGTTCTCGACCACCACGTCGGCCTTCTCGACCATCTTCATGAAGATGGCCTTGCCCTCCGGCTCCTTGAGATTGAGCGTGATCGAGCGCTTGTTGCGGTGAAGGTTCTGGAAGTCCGGGCCATGGCGCGGTCCGCCCATGTCGGAATCCCCCGCGCCCGGCGGCATCTCGATCTTGATACAGTTGGCGCCCCAGTCGGCGAAGTAGCGCACGCAGGTCGGGCCGGCGCGCACGCGCGTCAGGTCGAGGACGGTGAAGCGGGCGAGCGGTCCGGTCATGATCTACTCTCTCTGGGTTACTACTCCACTCGTACCATGGCGGCGGGATCGATCTCCAGCCAGACCCTTTGCCCCAGTTCGAAAATGGTCGTCGGCGCGGTCGAGACCCGCAGCGGCTTGGTTTCGCCGAGCGGCTTCACCTGATAGTCCCAGTACTCACCGAGATAGGCGCGATCGACGACATCGGCCTCCACGCCATGCATCGCAGGCTTTGCTGTCGACAGGCCGATCGCCTGGGGCCGCAGGGAATAGGTGGCGCCCTCACGTTCGACGAAGTTGGTCCGTCCGATGAACCCCGCCACGAAGCGGCTCCGGGGCTTGCCGTAGAGTACATGCGGCGCGTCGACCTGCTCCATGCGGCCCTTGTTCATCACCACGATGCGGTCGGACGTCACCATGGCCTCGGACTGGTCGTGCGTGACGTAGACGGTCGTGATCTTGAACTCATCGTGCAGGCGGCGGATCTCGAAGCGCATCTCCTCGCGCAGGTTGGCATCGAGGTTGGACAGCGGTTCGTCGAGCAGGAGTATCTCCGGCTCCACGACGATGGCGCGCGCAAGCGCCACGCGCTGCTGCTGGCCGCCCGACAGTTCGGAGGGATACCGATCCTTGAGGCCGCGCATCTGGACGACCTCGAGAATCTTGTCGACCCGGCGTTCGGTCTCGGCGCGCGAAACCTTGCGCACCTCGAGGCCGAAGCCGACATTCTGGCCCACCGTCATGTTCGGCCAGATGGCGTAACTCTGGAAGATCATCGACATGCGCCGGTTCTCCGGCGGAACCACGCCCTCCGGCGACGAAATCACCTGCCCGTCGAGTTCGATTGTCCCAGCCGTCGGCGGCATGAAGCCCGCGATCATGCGCAAGGTCGTGGTCTTGCCGCAACCCGAGGGGCCGAGCAGCGACACGAACTCTCCTTTTTGGAGCTCGAGCGAGAAGTCCTTCACCGCATCGAAGGCGCCGTAACTCTTGCCGATGTTCTTGAGGACGAGCTTGCTCATGTCGCGGTGCGCCTCAGCATGAAGTCGCGCCCGATCGCGCGTTGGCCGATATAAAGGAGCGGCAGGGTCAGGACCTGCAGGAGCAGGGCGAGCGCGGAGAGATACTCGAAGTTCCCCTCCTCACTCATGTCGAAGATCATCACGGAGACGACCTTGGTGTTCGGCCCGTAGAGGAAGATCGCCGTCGAGAGTTCACGCGACGCCGGGATGAACATCAGCAGCCAGGCGCCGAGCAGGCTTCGCTTCAGCAGCGGCGCGACCACGCGGCGCAGTGCCGTGAGGCGATTGCCGCCCAGCACGCGCACCGCCTCCTCCATCTCCGGGTTGAGGCTCCGGATCGCCGAGGAGGCGTTTACATAGCCGATCGGCAGGAAGCGCGTCGTGAATGCCAGGATCATGATCATCGCTGTCCCGTAGAGCGAAAGCGGCGGCGGCGCATAGGCGGCATAGAAGCCGATGGCCAGCACGACGCCCGGGATCACGAAGGGCGCCACGCAGAGGAAGCCCAGCACTTCTGCGAACGGCATGAGGCGCCGCGCCACGATATAGGCCACGCCCAGCGTGACGATCGCACCCAGAGTGGCCGACACGCCGCTGTACAGGAAGCTGTGCCAGACCGACAGCGCTGCGGTTGCATGCTCGAACAGGATGAAGTGGAAATTCTTGAAAGACAAATTGTCGAGCGAGAAGCCGCGGCCCCATGCCTTTGAGAACGCGGCCTGCAACAGGAAGAGATACGGCAGGAAGACCGACATCGCGCCAACCAGCATGGCGTAGCCAAAGATCACCCAACGCCACCGACCGAGCGCGATCGGTCGACGTTCGCCGCCCTTGCCTGTCAGCGAGACGAAGCCCTTGCGGCGGGTAATCAGGCGCTGAACGAGAACCAGAAGAATAGTAACGCCCAGCAACGGCATCGCGTAGGCCGCCGCCACCTCGACCCGAACCGGATTGCCGAAGAACTGGAAGAGCTGCGTCGTCACGACATTGAAGCGTGCGGGAATGGCGATCATCGCCGGCGAGGCGAAGAGTGCGATCGCCTCCAGGAAGCAGATGATGAGCCCGCCCAGGATGGCGGGCAGCGCGAGCGGCAGGGTCACGCGGCGCATGGTCGTCCACGTGCCGGCCCCGAGGATGTTCGCGGCATCCTCCATTTCCGACGACACAAGTTCGAGCGCCGCTGTCGTGAAGATGAAGATGTACGGGAACGAATAGAGCGCAATGACGGTGACGAGGCCCGGGAAGCTGTAGATGTTGAAGGGGCCTGCGTCCGCTCCCGTGAGCGCAACGAAGATCTTGTTGAGCCAGCCTGCATTGGGCCCCGCGAGCAGGATCCACGCAACGGCGCCGGTGTAGGGCGGCGTGATGAACGTCGCCAGCACCAGGAGACGCACCAGGCCGCGTCCGGGCATGTCGGTGCGCGACACGCCCCAGGCCAACGGGATCGCAAAGGCGCCCGCCAACAGCGCCGCGGCCGTCCCCAGCTCCAGGGAATTGACCAGTGCCTGGACGTATCGATCGCGCCCGTAAGCCTTGGCGTAGTTCTCGAAGGTGAAGCCGCCCGTGCCCTCACCCGTAAAGCTCGTCGCCACCAGGTAGATGAACGGGCTCACCACCAGGAACAGCAACACGGCCACGATCAGGAGCCAGAGCAACCAGGTGGAATCCCAGCGACCCAAGCGCATCGGCCGACCGGCCGGCAAGACGGAAGACGCGACGGTCACGCGAGTCGCTCGCCCCTAGTTGCCGAACGTATCTCGCCAATCCTCGATCGCCTCGGGAATGCCCTTGTCGATCTGCGCCACGGTCGGTTTGACCGCCTTCACGTCCTTCATCGGCTTGGTGCCCTTGCCGACCGCCACTTCGGGCCGCATCGGCAGCGTGAAGTGCTTCACGTCGATCTCGGAGGCTTCTTTGGAATAGAGATATTCCATGAAGAGCTTGGCGGCGTTGGGATGTTTGGTGCCCTTCACGATCGCCGAGGGCGATATGATCAGCACCGCGCCGTCCGATGGATAAACGATGCCGAGCGGATTGCCGCGCTCGGCGCTGAACATGGTCGAGCCGTCGGCGCCGGCCGCGACCTGGCGCTCGCCGGAATTGAGCGCGGTCACCGTGTCATTGATGGACCGGCCGATCTGAGGCTTGTTCTTCTCCAGCTTCTTGAAGAAGTCCCAGCCATACATCAGCTTCATCTGCAGCACCCACGTGCCGACGTAGCCCGAGAATGCGGGGTGACCGGTAGAGATCTTGCCCTTCCATTTGGGATCGAGCAGGTCCGTCCACTTCTGCGGCGCCTCTTCCGGCTTCACCTTCGAGGTGTTGTAGCTGATCAGCACGAAGCCGCCCGACGTCGTGTGGAAGTAGCCGTCGGGATCGAGGCCCTTGAAGACGTCGACCGCCTTGGCCGATTCCTCGGGCGTGTACTTCTCCAGCTTGCCCTCGGCCTTCAGGCGCACGTAGTGGCCGATGTCGGTCGACGAGAAGACATCGCAGTTGGTCTGGTTGTTCTTGATATCCTGCGTCAGCCGCTGATAGGCGACCTGCGCTGTCGTGCGCACGACGTTGACCTTGATGCCGTACATCTTGGTGAACGTGGCGCCCAGCTCCTCCGCGCCCTCTGACGTGTAGTGCGCCACGTACCAGGTGAGCTCACCATCCTTCTTGGCGGCGTCCACAAGCTCCTTCACGTCGGCGTGGGCCGCAACAGGTCCAAGGACCAATGCGGCAGCAAAGGCAAGGCTGGCCCATCCCTTCATCGTCTTCTCCCGGTGCGTGAGCTTGTTATCGTTATGTGCGATACGATCACACGGAGCCCCATGTCACAACAGGATCGTTCCGCCGGATGGGCGGCCTACTACGACAAATTGCGCGACAGACCGCCGCGCAAGACAGTGCTGTGTGCGCTCGACCTCTTTGGACCGCCGGCTTCTGACGCGCTCGTCACCGATCTGGGTTGCGGCGACGGCCGCGATGTCGTCGAGATGGTGCGGCGCGGCTGGAACGTGGTCGCCGTCGATGCAGAGCCTGCCGCGCTGCAGCAGCTTGCTGCGCGACAAATGCCGGATGCCGGAAGGATCACGCCGATCGCGGCACGGCTGGAAGATGTTCCGCTGCCGGTCGGCGTCAAATGGGTGAACTCGAGCTTCGCCATGCCGTTATGCGAACCGCCGCGGTTCAGGGCTCTGTGGGAGCGCATACGCGAAGCGCTGCCGGCGGGTGGCCGGTTCACCGGCCAGTGGTACGGCTTGCGCGACAGTTGGGCTGGCCGGCCCGGGATCACCTTCCTCGCCCGCGTCGAAGCCGAGGCGTTGCTCGCTGGCTTCGACGTGGAAATGTTCGACGAGGAAGAAGCCGACAGCGTCACACCGCGTGGCAATCCCAAACACTGGCATATCTTCCATATCGTGGCCCGAAAGCGATAGATTGGCCGCTTCACGGGAGACAGGACGGGAATGTCGGACGATTTCAGGACGCGCGCGCGGCTCGTTCCCAAGGGGAACCGCTACGAGGATTTCGAGCCCGGACGCGTGTTCCAGCACCATTGGGGCCGGACCATCACGGAGTCGGAGAGCACCCTCTTCTCGACCCTGACGCTGCACTTCAATCCGCACTACTACAACGCGGCCTACGCCCGCGTGCACGGCCATCCGGGGATCGTCGCCAATCCTCTGCTGGTCTTCACCACTGTGTTCGGCCTCACCGTCGAGGACCTGAGCGAGGGCGGCGGACCGTTCCTCGGTGTCAACCAGCTCACCTATCACCAGCCGGTCTACCCGGGTGATTCGCTGCGTGCCGAATCTGTAGTGCTCGATCGGCGCGTCTCCGACAGCCACAAGGGCTTCGGCATCGTCACCTGGCACACCAAAGGCTTCAACCAGCGCGAAGAAGAAGTCATCGACTTCAAGCGCACCAATCTCGTCCGTCTCAGGAATCAGTAAACATGACTTTTCTCACCGAAGAACGCCGCATGATCCAGGAACAGGCGCGCGAGTTCACCCTCAACGAGGTCCTGCCCGTCGCCAACAAGCTCGACCCCGAGAAGGGCGACATCCCGATGGACCTTCGCGACAAGATGGCGGAGCTCGGCTACTTCGGCATCCTGATCCCGGAAGTATACGGCGGCCTCGGCCTCGGCTGCTCCGAGTACTGCATCGTGACCGAAGAATTGTCGCGCGGCTGGATGAGCGTCGCCTCCATCATCGCCCGCGGCAACCTGCTGATCGGCTCTCACAAGATGAGCGAAGAGCAGCGCAAGCGTTACCTGCCCCGCATGGCCAAGGGCGAGTTCCTGGGCGCCTTCTCCATGTCGGAACCGAACGCAGGTTCGGACATCTCCAACATCTCCTGCCGCGCCAAGAAGGACGGCGACAGCTATTTGATCAGCGGCAACAAATACTGGTGCACCTTCGCCGACGGCGCCGACTTCATGATCATCATCGCGCGCACGTCGGAAGCGCCTCCGGGCAAGCGCCATCTCGGCCTGTCGATGTTCTTCGTCGAGAAGAAGCGCGGCGAGCTGATGCCGGGCTGCAGCGGCTCGCCCATCCCCAAGATCGGCTATTTCGGCTGGAAGACCTGGGAGCTGGCGTTCGACAATTGCCGCGTGAAAGCCGAGGACATGATCGGCGATGAGGGCCAGGCGTTCTATTACGCCACCGCCGGCCTCGAGACCGCCCGCGCCCACACCGCCGCACGCGCCATCGGCCTTGCCCAGGGTGCGCTCGACGATTCGATCCGCTACGCCGGCGAACGCCGCCAGTTCGGCCAGTCGATATCCGAATTCCAGGCCATCCGCTTCAAGATCGCCGACATGGCCACGCAAATCGAAGCCGCCCGCCAGCTCAACTACTTCGTCTGCGAGCAGATCGACACCGGCCAGCGTTGCGACAAGGAAGCCTCGATGGCGAAGCTGTTCGCGTCGGAGATGGCCGAGCGGGTGTGCAGCGAGGGCCTGCAGATCCACGGCGGTGCGGGCTACACCACCCTGCATGCCGTCGAGCGTCATTGGCGCGACGCGCGCCTCACCAAGATCTTCGAGGGCACCTCGGAGATCCAGAAGCGCATCATCTCCGACCGGCTGCTCGGCCGCGGGAGGAACTGATGAAGGTCTCGGCGCTCACCGGCAAGAACAACTACTTCGAAGACTTCACCGTCGGCGAGGTGCTGAAGCACGCGCGCGGCAAGACCGTCGAGCCGATGGAGCAGGTCTGGATCACCAACGTCACGATGAACACGGCCGAAGCGCACTTCAACGAGCATCTGACGCAATCGATGCCCTACGGCAAGCGGCTGGGCTTCGGCGGCGTCACCATCTCGATGTGCATCGGCCTCGCCGCCGAGGACACGGCCGAGAATGCGCTGATGGAACTGGGCATGGACAAGATCCGGCTCAAAGGCCCGCTGCATCACGGCGACACGCTCTATTGCTACAGCGAGGTGCTGGAAAAGACGGATGCCAAGCAGGCCGACGCCGGCATCGTGCGGTTCAAGCACTACGGCGTGAACCAGGACGACAAGCATATCTTCGAAGGTGAGCGCACCGTGCTGATCAAGCGGCGCAGTCACTGGGGAGACAAGTGAGCGACAGCGCTCCCCTGGGAGCGCTCGACGGAGTCCGAATCGTCGATCTCACGCAGATGCTGGCCGGCCCCTACTGCACCATGCTGCTGGCCGACCAGGGCGCGGAGATCATCAAGGTCGAGCCGCTCGACGGCGACCACACGCGGATCATCGGTCCCTATCATCCGGACGACAAGCTCCGGGCTTTCGGCGGCTATTTCGCCTCGGTGAACCGCAACAAGAAGTCGATCGCCATCGACCTCAAGACTTCCGAGGGCCGCGACCTCGTGCTGAAGCTCTGCGACAACGCCGATGCCGTGGTCGAAAACTATCGCGGCGGCGTCATGGATCGCCTGGGCCTGAGCTACGAGACCCTGCACGCGCGCAATCCGAAGCTCGTCTACGCCACGATCCGCGGTTTCGGCGACGTGCGTACGGGCAAGAGCCCCTATTCCGACTTTCCGGCGTACGACGTGATCTCCCAGGCCATGGGTGGCATCATGGCCATCACCGGCCCCGACAAGGACACGCCGCTGAAGGTCGGCCCGGGCGTCGGCGACATCGTGCCGGCCATCACCTGCGCCTTCGGCATCGTCTCGGCGATCTTCCGCGCCCACAAGACGGGCAAGGGCCAGTTCGTCGACGTCGGCATGGTCGATGCGATCCTGGCCGTCTGCGAGCGCATTATGCACCAGCATTCCTACGCCAATGCGTTGCCCGTTCCCGAAGGCAACCATCATCCGCTGCTCTGCCCATTCGGCATGTTTCCGGCGAAGGACGGCTTCGTCACCATCGCGGCCCACGCCGACACGCACTTCCCGATCCTCTGCCGCCTGATCGACAAACCCGAGATGGCGACCGATCCGCGCTTCATCACCGTGCAGGACCGCCGCACCAACCAGGACACGATCATTGCCGCCGTCTCCGACTTTACCCGGCAGCGGACCAAGCAGGAGCTGCTGGCCTACTTCGGCGGCAAGGTACCGTTCTCGCCGGTCTACAATGTGCGCGACATCGTGGCCGATCCGCACTTCAAGGCACGCGACATGCTGCCGTGGGTCTCCCATCCAGGCCTCGACCACGAGGTCCAGATCGCGGGCGTCGCTGTGAAGATGACCGAGACTCCCGGCAAGGTGCGTCATCGCGCACCGATCCTGGGCGAACATACCGACGAGTATCTGAAATCCATCGGCCTTGGCACGGGCGATATCGCCCGCCTGCGCGCCGACAAGATCGTAGCTTGAGGAGAAGACAATGACCGAACGTCCCCGCCGCCCGCGCCGCGTCCAGCTCTCGACGCCGGGATCCAGCGAGAAGATGATGCAGAAGGCCTCGGAGTCGAAAGCCGACCACGTCTTTCTCGATCTCGAGGATGCGGTCGCTCCCAGCCAGAAGCGCGACGCGCGCAAGAAGATCATCACGGCGCTCAAGGAGCTGAACTGGACCGGCAAGACGCGCTGCGTCCGCATCAACGACCTCACGACCGAATATGCGTACGAGGACATCATCGAGATCGTCGAGGGCGCGGGCGACCATCTCGACACCATCATGATGACCAAGGTCGGCACGGTGGCGGACGTTCTGTTTGCCGACAAGCTGCTGCATCAGATCGAGAAGAAGCTGAAGATGAAGCGCAAGATCGGCCTCGAGGCGCTGATCGAGGAAGTCGAGGGCATGCAGAATGTCGACGCGATCGCGGCCTGCACGCCGCGCCTCGAATGCCTGGTGTTCGGCATGGGCGACTTTTCCGCATCGATGGGCGTGATGAACAAGAACGTGGGTGCAGCCGACGCCTATCCCGGCGACGTCTGGCACTACGCCCGCTTTCGACTGGTGATGGCCTGCCGCGCGGCCGGCATCGATCCGGTCGACGGTCCCTTTGCGGACTTCAAGAACCCCGAGGCCTATCGCGAGGAGTGCCGCCGCTCGATGATCCTGGGCTGCGTCGGCAAGTGGGCCATCCATCCCTCGCAGATCGACCCGGCGCTGGAAATCTACTCGCCCAAGGCCGAGGACATCGCCCGCGCGCGCAAGTTGGAGAAAGCCTATGCCGAGGCCGAAGCGGCCGGCCTCGGTGCGATCAATGTCGACGGCATCATGGTCGACGTGGCCTCGATCCGCATCCTGCGCAACACGATCCTGAACAAGGCCGACCTGTACAAGATGTAGGCCGGCGGAGCGCCGGCCATGAAACGCGTGTTCGTCCCTGTAGCCACGATGCTCGGCATCCAGGTGATGATCTCGATCTCCGTCATCTCGCTCAGCGTCATGATGCCGGTGGTGGCGAAGGACCTTGCCATCGATCCCAAGCTTGTCGGGCTCTTCGTCGCCACGACCTACGTCATCGCAGCCGGCATCGCGCTGGCGGCGGCAGGCCCCGTGGTGCGTTTCGGCGCCGTGCGCATCTCGCAGCTGGCCCTTCTGATGGCCGCGATCGGCCTTGCGCTCAATTCCACGGGCCTCGTCGCGGCCACGATCCTTGCGGTGATGTTCATCGGCGTGGCGCAGGGGCCGATCAACCCGGCTTCCGCCCACGTTCTCTCGCAACGCGTGCCGCGCGAATATTTCGGCGCGGTGTTCTCGCTCAAGCAGACGGGCGTGCCGATCGGCTTTGCCCTGGCCGGCATCATCTTTCCGCAACTCCTTGGATGGGTAGGTTGGCGTGGCGCAAGCCTGGTCGCGGCTGGTGCCGCCGTTCTCACGGCGCTCGTCGTCGAGCTGCTACGGCCGGGCCTCGACACGAGGGTCAGCGAAGGCAAAGCCGGTCCCGGCATCTGGCACTCGATCCGCTTCGTGATGGCCCACCCGCAGTTGCGCGTGCTGGGGTGTTCGGCCTTCGTCTACGTCGTGGCCCAGCACACCTTCACATTCTATCTAGTGACGTATCTCTACGAACACTGTCATCTCACCATCGTGCAGGCGGGCGGCTTGCTCTCGGCCTCCCAATTCGTCGGCACCGTGGTCCGGCTCGTGAGCGGCGGCACGGGCGATCGTGTGCCGCGCATGAAGCTGCTGGGCTGGACCGGCGTCGCCATGACGGTGGGCTGCCTTGCCACCGGCTTCCTGCCGTCCGATGCGCCGTTCTGGCTGATCGCCGTTGTCGTGATGGGCTACGGCTCCGTCGTCATCAGCTGGAATGGCACTTCGCAGGCGGAATTCGCGCACCTCTCCCCGCCCGGACAGGCCGCGGCCGTAGCCGCCGTGCAGACGGCGCTCGCCTTCATGGGCTCGGTGTTCGGCCCCCCCGTCTTCGCCTTGCTCTCCTCGACGATCGACTATCGGGCGGCCTTCATCTTTGTCGCCGCTTGCGTCCTCTCTGCCGCGATCTGGCAGCTCGTCGTCGCGCGTCGGCCGGTGCCGGCCTAGGGTTCTTTCATGCCCGCGATGCGGACGATCTCGCCCCACTTGCGGGTTTCCGCTTCCTGCCAGGCCGCGAGGTCTTCGGGCGAACCCGCGAACGGAACGCCGAGGTTGATTTTCAGCAGCCGCTGGTAAGCCTCGGAGGCCACCGCTTCCCGTATCAAACGATTCAATTTGTCGATGATCGGCCGCGGGGTGCCGGAGGGCGCATAGATCGCATTCCACGGGCGCGACTCGTACCCGGGGACCCCGCTCTCCGCGACGGTCGGATATTCTTCCAGCCCCGGGTAGCGTTGCAGACTCGTGACCGCCAGGCCCCGCGCCTGGCCGCTGCGAATCGACGGCAGGCCGGTCGTGAAGTCGCTGAAAGTGACGTCGATGCGGCCGCCCAGCAGATCGGCAACGACCTGTGTCTGCGTCTTGTAGGGCACGCCCAGCAAGTCGACCTTCGCCATGATCTTGAACAGCTCCGCCGCGCCCCGGGCAGAGCCGTTGCCGCTGCCGAAGGTGAGCTTGCCGGGCTGCGCCTGCGCGAGCGCGATCAACTCGGCAATGCTCTTCACGCCCAGATCGTTGCGCACCATCGCGATCTGGGCGCCACCCGACAGTCCGCTGATCGGGGCAAAGCTCTTCACGGGGTCGTACGGCAATGTCTTGTAGACATGCTGGTTGATCGACTGCGTGGTCTGCGTGGTGACGAACAGCGTGTAGCCGTCCGGCGGCGCGAGCGCCGCCGCCTGGGCGCCGATCTGCCCTTCAGCACCCGGCTTGTTGTCGACCACGGCCGCCTGCCCGGTGAGGCGCGTCAGTTCCGCAGCAACGACCCGGGCCACGGTATCGGTCGCCGTACCGGGCCCGAAGGGCGCGATGATGTGGATGGGCTTGATCGGATAGTCCTGCGCCGCGAGGGGCGTGCTCGAGACAATTCCGGCCAGCAGACAAAGAAGCAATCGCATGATGAGCCAACCCTACGACGTGCTAGCGTCAGGGCAACGAAAAACGGAGTAACGCCATGACTCGCCTGTTCATTGTACCCGCTTGCCTGGCGCTCCTGACCCTTGCGGCGCCCGCGCTCGCGCAAAAGGCCGGCGGCACCCTGCACGTCTCGCACCGCGACAATCCCCCCAGCGCCTCGATCCACGAGGAGGCAACCATCTCGACGGTCATGCCTTTCGCGTCCCTCTACAACAATCTTGTGGTGTTCGATCCCAAGGAGAAGCAGGACTCGGCCGATCATATCGTGCCCGAGCTCGCCACCGAGTGGGCGTGGAGCAACGGCGGCAAGGATCTCACCTTCAAGCTGCGCGACGACGTGAAGTGGCATGACGGCAAGCCGTTCACCAGCGCCGACGTCAAATGCACCTGGGACATGCTGAAGGGCGATGTCGACGCCAAGGTTCGGCGCAATCCGCGCAAGATCTGGTACTTCAACCTGAACGAGGTGACGGTGAACGGCCCGAAGGAAGTAACCTTCCATCTCGGCCGGCCGCAGCCTTCTATCCTGACCATGCTCGCCGGCGGCCATTCGCCGGTCTATCCGTGCCACGTGCCGGTGGAGCAGATGCGGACCAAGCCGATCGGCACCGGCCCATTCAAGTTCGACCGCCTGAAGCAGAACGAGTCGATCCGCGTCGTGCGCAATCCCGACTACTGGAAGAAGGGCAAGCCCTACCTGGACGCCATCGAGTTCAGCATCATCCCGAACCGCGCCACCTCGGTGCTGGCCTTTGCTTCGGGCAAGATGGACATGACCTTCACCGCCGAAATCACGGCGCCCGTGCTGAAGGACGTCAAGACGCAGACGCCCAATGCAGTCTGCGAGATGGTCCCGACCTTCACCTTTTCCAACCTGCTGGTGAACCGCGACCGGCCGCCGTTCGACAACGCGCAGATTCGCACAGCCATGTCCTACGCCATCGACCGCAGCGCCTTCGTCCAGATCCTGAGCCAAGGCACGAGCAAGGTGGGCGGCATCATGCTGCCGCCGCCGGAAGGCCGCTGGGGCCTGCCCAAGGAAATTCTCGAGACGATCCCGGGTTACGGGCCCGACGTCGAGAAGAACCGCGCTGAGGGCAAGAAGATCATGGAGGGCCTGGGCTACACCGCCGAGAAGCCCCTCAAGGTGAAGATCATCACCCGCAACATTCCGACCTATCGCGATCCCACCGTGATCCTGATCGACCACCTCAAGAAGGTGAACATAGATGCCGAGCTCGAGGCCCTGGAAACCGCGGTCTGGTACAATCGCCTGACCAAGCGGGACTTCTCGGTCGGCCTCAACGTGCAGGGCGTCGGCATCGACGATCCCGACGTCGTGCTCTACGAGACCTTCGCCGCCAAGTCGGACCGCAACTACACGAACTACAGCAATCCCGAAATCGAGAAGCTGTTCGAGGCGCAGTCGCAGACGGCGGACTACGAAGCTCGCCGCAAGCTGGTCTGGGAAATCGACAGGCAGCTGCAGCTCGACGGCGCCCGGCCGGTGATCGTGCACGACTGGGGCGGCACCTGCTGGCAGCCTTATGTGAAGGGCGTGAACCTCGCGGTGAATTCGATCTATAATCACTGGCGTTTCGAGGACGTCTGGCTGGACAAGTAGAGGGAGGCTTCATGATCAAGGGCCTGCATCACAACGCCTATCGCTGCCGCGATTCGGAGGAGACGCGGAAGTTCTACGAGGACTTCCTCGGCCTGCCGCTGGTCAACGCCTTCAAGATCGAGACCACCGCCACCGGCCGCAAGACCGGCTCGGGCGTGCTGCACAGCTTCTACCAACTCGATGACGGCTCCTCGCTGGCCTTCTTCGACGCGCCCGATATGCCCTTCGAGTTCAAGGAGCAGCACGACTTCGACCTGCACATCGCGCTCGAGGTTTCACCCGAGGCGCTCGAGAGGATGTTCGCCAAGGGCAAGGCCGAAGGCCGCGAAGTGCGTGGCGTCTCCGACCACAGGTTCATCCGATCGATCTACTTCCGCGATCCCAACGGCTACGTGATCGAACTCACGGCCAAGGTGCCGGGCCACGAAGCGGACATGGACCCGACGAAGAATCGCGCGCGCGACATCCTGAACGATTGGCAAACAAAGAAGCCGAAGACGGCAAAAGCCGCTTAACGTCGACGAGGAGGAAACCATGAGACGGATGATTTGGGCGGTCCTCGCCCTGATGACGCTTGCCTTGCCTGCCGCCGCGCAACCCGTGCCGCAATTCACGGTCGATCCATTCTGGCCCAAGCCCCTGCCCAACAACTGGATTTTCGGCCAGGTGGCGAGCGTCGCCGTCGATTCGAAGGACCACGTCTGGGTGTTGCAGCGCCCGCGCTCCCTCTCCGAGGACGAGAAAGGCGCCACGCTGAAGCCGCCGCGCAACAATTGCTGCGTGCCCGCTCCCTCGGTCATGGAGTTCGATGCCGACGGGAATTTCATCCAGGGCTGGGGCGGCCCTTCGAACAATCCCTGGGTCGGCCGCGAGCACGGTCTCTACGTCGACAAGAAGGGCTTCGTCTGGCTCAGCGGCAATGCCGACATCGACAGTGCCCTCTTCAAGTACAGTCCCGACGGCAAACTGGTGCTGACCATCGGCAAACTGGGACCGACCGGCGGCAGCAACGACACCACCCTGCTCGGCAAGCCGGCCGATATCCAGGTCGACGATGCCGCGAACGAAGTCTACGTCGCCGACGGATACGGCAACCGCCGGGTCATCGTGTTCGACTCGGAGACCGGCGCCTACAAGCGTCACTGGGGCGCCTATGGCCACAAGCCCAACGACGACAAGCAGTCGAAGTACGATCCCGCCGCGGCGGTGTCGCAACAGTTCGGCAATCCCGTGCATTGCGCCAAGGTATCGAAGGACGGCTTCGTCTACGTCTGTGACCGCACGAACAACCGCATCCAGGTCTTCAAGAAGGACGGCACCTACGTCACCGAATGGTTCTACGACAAGGCGACACTGGGCAACGGCGCGGTCTGGGACCTCAACTTCTGGCCCGACGCCAAGCAGAGCTACCTGCTGAATGTCGACGGCGAGAACAACGTGATGCGCATCCTCAACCGTGCCGACGGCAAGGTCGTGGGAACGGTCGGCCGCTCAGGCCGCTACGCCGGCCAGTTCCACTGGGTGCACACGATCGCCGTCGACTCCAAGGGCAATGTCTACACCGGAGAAGTCGACAACGCCGAGCGCGTGCAGAAATTCAAGCCGGCGGCAGCGCCGAACTAGGATCGCTGCCTCCCGTTAAAATAACGAGAAAACGGCAATCAGGGCGGGTAGCGGGGTAGCGCTAACTGCGCTAACTCCCGGCCCCGCTCGATCTGCCCCGCTCGATCTGCCCCGCTCGATCTGCCCCACAGTGCAGCGTCTCCTGAGGCCCCCGCGCTTCGGCCCTGGCGTACGGCGCCTCACCTCGGGTCCGGGTCCCCGCGCCCGCAGAGATTGGTACGCCGCCCGGCGATTCAAGGACGAGCGAGCTATTTGCCGTAGTACGCCTGCACGGTGGCCCAAGCCGCCTCCTGCAGGGTCTTCGCGACCGCGGGATCGAGGCCTGCCGTATAGGCAAGCCCGACGGGCGATTGCTTGAACAGCGCGGCGTAGCTGGTGGCCGCTCCGAGATAAGACCCGGCAAGCGTCGGATGGCGCTTGTCGGCGATGTAGAGAGTGATCTCCGGGTGCTCCTTCACCACGCGCGCGAAGGCGAGGCCGGCCGGGATCACCAGCGCGTTGTTGTCGTTGCCGGCGACCGTGTAGGCCTCGGCCAATCCTGCCGTCATCTCGGGCTTGTTCTGGTAGGCCCACGACATGAACAGCACGGGCTTGCCACCGTGCCTGCGCACGATGTCGGAATCCTTCTTCGCATATTCGGCGAACTGTGACTTCAGTTCCGGATGGATCGGGCACTGGCTGCAATCCATCATGACCGCGACCTCGAAGAGCTTTTCGTTCTTGTTGAAGACGACGTTGTTCTCCGCATCGAAGGAAAACGCGCCGACCGCGTTGGGCCGGAAGTACGATTCGACATCGTGCCACTGCAGACTCGAGCCGCTGATCGTGGCCTCCGTGCTGCGCAGTTTCTTCGCGGCTTCCGCCGAGGCGTTGAGACGGCCGACGAGTCCGCCCATGCCGTTGTTGAAATAGAAGAAGCTGTTGCCGATCCAGATGATCGACTCCGGCGCGCCGCCGAGATCGGTGACTTTCGGCTTGGTCGTCTGGGCATCCGCCGTCGACGCCACGAACAGGACGGCGATCGCCGCCAGAAGAATGCGTTTCATCTTTTCCTCCCGCTAACCGAGGCGCCGCCGATAGAGGGCCAGAAGCCTTTCCCAATGCCGTTCCGCCGCCGGCTTGTCGTAGCACCAGCGTTGCGGGAAGGCGAAGCCGTGATGAACGCCCATCTGGATTTCCAGTTCGCCGCTGTTGCCGGACTTGGCGAACAACGCCTGGAGTTCCTTCACCATGTCGGGCGGCGCCAGATCGTCGTGCTCGGCGCAGGAGATGTAAAGCTCGCCTTTGGCCTTCGCGAGCGTGAGGTGCGGGCTCTCGACATTCTCGCTCACCAGCCAGGTGCCGTAGAACGATGCCGCCGCCGCGATGCGGTCCGGGTAGCGCGCCGCCGCCGCCAGCGAGTATGGCCCGCTCATGCAGTAGCCGTGCGTGCCGACCGGGCCGCCCTTCTTCGCTTCCTTCTGCTGGTCGGCGAAGGCGATCATGGCGGCCACGTCATCCATCACCGGCGGGATCGTCATCTTGGTCCGCACGGCGCGCATGCGCGCCTGCTCGGCGCTGCCCTTCTCCAGCACGTCGGGCCCGTATTTCGTGTCGCGGCCCGCGCGGTAGTAGAGGTTCGGCAACATCACGTAATAGCCGCTGGTCGCAAGCCGGCGCGCCATGTCGTAGAGCTCTTCGCGGATGCCCGGCGCATCCATGAGGAACAGCACGGGCGGATACGGTCCGTCGCGTTCCGGACAGACCAGGAATGTCTCCATGGCGCCGTCCTTCGTCTTGATGTCGACGATTTGCTCTTTCATGACCGTCTCTCTCCCCTTACGCTTCGGGCAACTATAAAGCCAAGGGAGTGAAACGATGAAGCGTTCCGTGTTTTGTGCGGCGG
>CAIWTJ010000066.1 GCA_903915535.1 Enhydrobacter aerosaccus | reverse complement strand
TCCGCGCTTCGGCTGCCGGGATGATCCGGGCGGCCGCGAGAGGAGACCCATGTCGGACAAGCTTGCCGTATCGCCGCTCGCGCCCAAGACGACGCCGACGCTGCCGCGCATCGCCGGCGTGAAGCTCGCCGCCGCGCAGTCTGGCGTGCGCTATAAGGATCGCGACGACGTGATGCTGGCGCTGTTGCCTGCGGGCGCCACCGTTGCGGGCGTACTCACCAAATCGAAGACCTGCTCGGCCCCGGTCGACTGGTGCCGCAAGAACCTGGCGCGAGGCAAGGTCCGCGCCATCATCGTCAACGCCGGCAACGCCAACGCCTTCACCGGCAAGCTGGGCGACAAGGCCGTCGAGGAGACCACGCGCGCCGTGGCTCAGGCGCTGGGATGCCCGCGCAACGAGGTGCTGATGGCCTCGACCGGCGTGATCGGCCAGCCTCTCGACTGGGAAAAAATCGCGGCCGTCGTGCCCGCGCTGATCAAGGGCGCTCGCGAAGATGGCTGGGCCGCCGCCTCCGCGTCGATCATGACGACCGACACGTTCCCCAAGCTCGCCACCCGCCAGGCCAAGATCGGCGAGAAGACGGTGACGGTGAACGGCTTCCTGAAGGGCTCGGGCATGATCGCGCCCGACATGGCGACGATGCTGGGTTTCGTGTTCACCGACGCCAAGATCCCGGGCGGCGTGCTGCAGAAGCTCCTGACCGACGCCGCCGACAAGTCCCTGAACTGCGTCACCGTCGATGGCGACACCTCGACCAGCGATACGCTCCTGATGGCGGCGACCGGCGCCGCGCGTCACGCACCGATCGAGGAAGCCGACGACCCCGTGCTGGTCGATTTCAAGCGTGCGCTCGACGAGGTGTTGATCGAACTGGCCCAGCTCCTGGCCCGCGACGGCGAGGGCGCCACCAAATTCGTGACCATCAATGTGGGCGGCGCCTCCTCCAATGGCGCGGCCCGCAAGATCGGCCTTTCGGTCGCCAATTCGCCCCTGGTGAAGACGGCGATCGCCGGCGAAGACGCCAACTGGGGTCGCATCGTCATGGCGGTCGGCAAGTCGGGCGAGCGTGCCGACCGCGACAAGCTCAAGATCGCGATCGGCGGCGTGAAGATCACCGACCAGGGCCAGGTCGTGCCGGGCTACGACGAGGCACCGGTCACCCGCCACATCAAGGGCACCGACATCGTGATCGACATCGATCTCGGCATCGGCCGCGGCCGCGCCACGGTCTGGACCTGCGATCTGACGCACGGCTATATCGACATCAACGGCAGCTACCGTTCTTGACCTCGTCTTTCGACGAAGACTGCCCGGGCGGCCCGCCGCCGCTCGGTGATCGCCCATTGGTGCTGGTCGCCGCCGTCGCCCTGGTCGATTCCGATGGCCGCGTCCTGATCGCCCAGCGTCCCAAAGGCAAATCGATGGTCGGACTCTGGGAGTTTCCCGGCGGCAAGGTCGATCCTGGCGAGACGCCCGAGCAGGCCCTGGTGCGCGAACTGCACGAAGAACTCGGCATCGAGACAGCAACGAGCTGCCTGGCACCGATTGCCTTCGCAAGCCATGGCTACGAGAAGTTCCACTTGCTGATGCCGGTCTTCGCCTGCCGCAAATGGGCCGGCACCCCGCAGCCGCGCGAGGGCCAAACCCTGAAATGGGTGGCGCCCAACGATCTCTCGCGCTTTCCGATGCCGCCCGCCGACCTGCCGCTGATCGGCCTGCTGCGCGACCTGCTCTAGGATTTGCTCAGCGCACGGAAGATCAGGGCCTGGGCGGTCGCGGCAACGGCGGCACCTGCGTAAGACACCAGAATCGCGACCGTCCAGACGACGACGGCGGCGGCCGAGCCGGCGCCGAGCGCGCGCATGAGGCTGAGCGACACCAGGGCGGACATCATCGTGGCGAGCGCCGCGGTCAGGAAGATCACGAACAGGACGCCCATGATCGTCCAGCCGTTGCCGCGGCTCATCACCCACGACTCGCGCGGCGTGAACGGCAGGTCGACGGCCGTGGCGGCGAGGCCGAAGCTGACGCGCAACGCCAGCAGCGCGGACACCATGAAGCCGGCGCCGAAGGGCGCGGCGAGCGCTTCACGACGTGCCATTTCGGGATCGACAGGCGCGGCGCCGCCCAACATGGCCGCATCGATCGAGCCCACGGTCAGCGCGAAGGCGGCCAGCAACAGGAAGGTGATGCCGCCGATCTTGAGGAAGTGAACGAGGAATGCCGTCTCGCGCACCGACCAGCCGGTCCCAGGCAGGCGGCCGACCTGGTTTGGTCCCACCAGCACCACCCGCATCCAGGCCACCATGAACATGATCGTCGGCACGATATCGACGGCCTTTTCCAGCAGCACCGTGACGAGCGAATCCTCGTCGATCAGGGAGCCAATGATGCGCATCACGAGGGAGACGATCCACGGGATGGTCACGAGGTGAAAGAAGAGACGGAGGTTGTCGAACACGAAGCGGAAACTCTGCGAGAGGATTCCGCCGAAGGACAATTTGACGCCAGGCGCGTTGAGGGGGGCCACGATCAGTTTCGCTCCGCTTTTTCGCCGGCGCTCTGCTCGACACTGTCGAGCGCATCGGCCAGCCGTCGTGCCGCCGATCCAGGCTTGAGGGGTTTGGGTTGGGAGGCGTGCGGCGCCCAACCGTGCAGGAACAGCACCTCGAAGCTTGCCGCGATCCGGCCCGACGGTTGGGCGAAGCGCTCGGCATAGATCTCCGCCGCGCGCACCAGGGTGGCGCGGCGCGCCAGCCCGTGACGGCGCTCGCGCACGAGATTGCCTTCGCCCATCGCGCCCAGTTCGCGCATCAGCGACAGCGCGTCGCCGTACTCGACCTCGATGGTCTCGCTGTCCGCAACCGGCAGGGCAAGGCCCGCGCGCTGCAGGAGGCCTGCGGCATCGCGCAGGTCGGCAAAAGGCGAGACGCGGGGGCTGAGGCCGCCTTCGATCTCGCTTTCGGCCGCGCCCAGCGCCTCGCGCAGCTGCCACAGGGTGGCGCCGCCCAGCATCGCGCCGAGGAAGAGGCCGTCCGGCTTCAGGATGCGGCCGATCTGGATGAGGGTGCCGGGCAGATCGTTGACCCAATGCAGATCCATCGCGCTCAGCACGAGATCGAAACTGGCGGCGGCGAACGGCAGCGCCTCCTCGTCGGCGACCAGTGACGGTCCGTGGGCCCGGCGGGCAAAGCCGAAGCCGAGATCGGAGCGCACGAGCGTCCCGACGGTCTTCGACTGGCCCAGCGCCTCGGCGATCTCGTCGCCATGGCAGCCGATGTCGAGCGCCAGTGGAAAAGCCCGGCGCACGTCCGCCAGCCGTTCGACGAGGCGGTCCGCGATCTCGCGCTTGAGGAAAGCCTGGCGATCCCAGCGGCGCGCGGCCCGTTCGCGGCGCAGACGCAACACGTCGCGGTCGAAGACCAGCAGGGGATCGGGCGTCGTCACAGCCTGTATGTAGGGCGAAAGCGTGGCGGCGGGTAGGGGAGCCCGCCCCGCATTCGGCGCATTTGACCGCTCTGATCGCCGCCCGTGAACGTCGCTCGCCCCCTCCTGCGCGCCGGGCAATCCCTGCTCGATGCGATCCTGCCGCCGCTCTGCCTCGGCTGCAGCGAGATCGTCGCGTCTCCCGGCGCACTGTGCGCCGACTGCTGGCCGCATTTCTCTTTTATTGCGGCGCCTCATTGCGACCGCTGCGGCATTCCCTTTGCTGAGGATCTTGGCAGCGGTGCGCATTGCACCGAATGCCTGACGCGGCCGCCGCGTTTTCGCCGGGCGCGTGCCGTGCTGGTCTACGACGACAAAAGCCGCCGCGTCGTTCTGCCGTTGAAGCACGGCGATCGCACCGACATGGCGCGGGCCTGCGGCGCCTGGATGGCGCGGGCCGGCGCCGGCCTCTTGGCCGAGGCCGACCTGGTAGCGCCGGTTCCGCTTCATTGGCGCCGGCTTTTCACCCGCCGGTACAATCAGGCGGCCCTGCTGGCGCGGATGGTGGCGCGTGACGCCGATGCCGTCCTGGCGCCGGACCTGCTGCGACGGGCGCGCTGGACCGGCTCGCAGGCGGGGCTCAAGGCAAAAGAACGACGCCGCAATGTCCGGCAGGCATTCGACGTGCTGCCGCGCTGGCAGGCGAAACTCGAGGGCCGTTCTGTTCTCCTGATCGACGATGTCTTGACCACGGGGGCGACGGTGGATGCCTGTACCCGGGCTTTAAAAAGCGCCGGGGCCGCCCATGTCGATGTGCTGACGCTGGCGCGGGTCGTGCGACCGGCGTTATAGTCGGCACAAGGAGTTTCCGATGGCCAAGATCGAAATGTACACGACGCAGTGGTGCGGTTACTGCGCCCGCGCGCGGGCCCTGTTGGAGAAGAAGGGCGCCGCCTACGAAGAGATGGACGTCATGGAAGACGAGGGCAAGCGCGCCGAGATGCGCGCGCGCACGAACCGCACTTCCGTGCCGCAGATCTTCATCAACGGCCAGCATATCGGCGGTTCGGACGAACTCGCCGCGCTCGAGCAGCAAGGCAAGCTCGATGCTCTCCTGGCGCAGCCCGGTTAAGAGGACCTTCGCATGAGCACCACGTTCAAGGCCGGACTGATCCAGCCCAGCGTCAGCAACGAGATGGCCGAGAACGTGGCCTTCATCCGCGAGCAGGCGCGCCTGGTGCGCGATGCCGGCGCCGACTTCATCATGACGCCGGAGAATACCGGCCTCACCGGCGCCAACCGGGAGGACACGCTTGCCAAGGCGCAGACCGAGGAAACCCACGGCATGCTGGCAGCCTGCCGCGCTTCGGCGCGCGAGACGGGCGCCTGGTTCCTGCTGGGCTCGATCCACGTGCGCGTGCCGGGCGAGGAGCAGATCCGCAATCGCTCGTACCTGATCGACCCGTCGGGCGGCATCGTGGCGAGCTACGACAAGATCCACATGTTCGACGTGCAGCTCGCGGGCGGCGAGAAGTATCGCGAGTCCTCGACCTTCAAGCCCGGCGACAAGGCCGTGCTCGCCGAGACGCCGTGGGGCGTGTTGGGCATGACGATCTGCTACGACCTGCGCTTCCCCTATCTCTATCGCGAGCTGGCGCATGCCGGCGCCACGATGCTGTCGATCCCCTCGTCCTTCACCGTGCCGACGGGCAAGGCCCACTGGCACACGATCATGAAGGCGCGCGCGATCGAGACCGGGTGCTACGTCTTCGCCCCGGCCCAGGTCGGCACGCACAAGGGCTCCAACCGCAAGACTTACGGCCATTCGCTTGTGGTGGCACCGTGGGGCGAAGTGCTGGCCGATGCCGGCGGCGAGAACACGGGTTTCATCGTGGCCGACATCGACATGGCCAAGGTGGCCGAGGCGCGCCAGATGGTGCCGTCGCTGCAGCACGACCGGAAATACGAAGCGCCCGTGCTGCACAAGCCGGCGGTCGCGAAGGCCGCCGAGTAGTTAGAGCCGTCGCGCCGCGATCCGCTGAACCATCGCCATGGTGGGTGCGCTGATCAGGCGGGCCTCGTAGGCAATCACCGAGAATTTTCCGCGCACGAGCTCGAGAAGTTCGCCGTCCTTAAGCAGGAAGGCGGGATTGCTGGGCTTTCCGAAGCGCTCGTTGCCTTCCATGAAGGTCTCGTACAGCAGCACGCCGCCCGGTTCGATCGCTTCCAGAAGGTCGGGCATCAGCGGGCGGTGGAGATAGTTGGTGACGGTCGCCGCGCCAAAGCGGCGGCCCGCGAGCGGCCAGGGAGTGCCGTTCTCCAGATCGACTTGCACGCGCTCGACATTCTCGGCGACGGGCAGGCGGCTGATGTCGATGTCGACCGCCGTCACCCGATGTCCGCGCGCGGCGAAGAAGAGCGCGTTGCGGCCGCTGCCGGTGGCGAGATCGAGAAGTGTCGCCGCCGGCGGCACGAGGCCGGCCCATTTCTCGATCCAGGGGGAGGGGCCCGGCCCTCTTGCATCAGCCACGATCACACCCCATCATCTTGGCACTCCCGCTCCGGGAGTGCCAACAGCCGGAAATGCCGTTCATTTCATGATTTTGTACCGACTGCGCTGCTCCAAAGGCCATGAGTTCGACAGCTGGTTCAAGGACAGCAAGACCTACGAACGCCAGGAAAAGAAGTCGCTGGTCGGCTGCGCCGTGTGCGGCGACGCCAAGGTCACGCGCGCGCTGATGGCGCCGCGGCTCGGCACCAAGGGTAACAAGAAGGGCGCGGCCGTGACGCCGGTCGAGACGCCGCCGCCCGCGCCCACCGCCGAGCAGATCCAGGCGCAGCAGCAGATGGCCGCGATCGCGACCAAAATGCCGAAGGAATTGCGCGAGGCGCTGGTCAAGGTTCGCACCGAGATCGAGAAGAACTGCGAGCATGTCGGCGACAAGTTCGCCGAGGAAGCGCGCAAGATCCATTACGGCGAGAGCGACAAGCGCGGCATCTACGGTGAGACCTCCGACAAGGAAGCCGAGGAGTTGGCCGAGGAAGGCATCGAGTTCGGCCGCCTGCCCTGGGTGCCGAGAGGCAACTAGGTCTTCGCGGTCTTCAGGTTCAGCAGGTTGCCCACGAGAATGAGCGCCGCGCCGGCCGCCACGTAGATATCGATCCTTTCGCTGTAGACCAGCCAGCCGACCAGGGCGGCCAGCGGCACCCGCAGGAAATCCATCGGCACGACCACCGTGGCATCGGCATGCTGCATCGCGCGCGCCATGCAGTAGTGCGAGTAGGTCCCGACGAACGAGAGCACGATCAGCCAGGGCCAGATATGTGCCGATGGCCACTGCCAGACCCACAATGCCGGAATGCACCCGATCACGGTCTGGATCGCCATCATCCAGAACATGATGACGATCGGCTTGTCGCCGCGGGTGAGCGACTTCACCAGGATCACCGAGGTGGCGAAGCCCAGCGAGGCGCAGAGCGCGATGAGCTGGCCCGGGCTGATCGTGCCATTGAACGGCCGCACGATGATCGTGACGCCGATCAGGCCCAGCACCACGGCGACGATCTTCCAGAGGCCCATGCGCTCGTGCAGGAAGACCACGGCCATGATCGCCGTCCAGATCGGCAGGGTGAATTCGATCGAGATCACCTGCGCGACCGGAATGAGATTGAGTGCCATCAGCCAGCAGAACTGCGCGCCGTAGTGGACGACGTTGCGACCCAGTTGCTGCCGCGGATACCGGGTCCGCATCGTGCGCAGGCCGCCGTTCAGGTGGATCAGCGGATAGAGCATGGCGAGCCCGATCACCGAGCGCATCTCCATGACCTGGAAGACGTTCAGCTCGTGAGTCGTCTCGCGGCCGGCCACGACCATGACCAGCATGCAGGCGAGCCAGCCCGCCATCCAGAGTGCGGCTTTGATGATCGGCGACATTGCTTGTCTTCTGGGCTTGTCTTCGGGCGTTTCCCGCCGAGCTTCTTAAGGGGCTTTTGTTCCGTACAGCATGTAGTTGACGTCGAGGTCGCCCTTGTTGAGCGACCAGTTCCTCCGCAGCGGACTATACACCACGCCGACGATTTCCTGCGCCTCGATTTCGCCGTTGCGCAGACCGCGCACGACTTCGGACGGCTTCAGGAATTTCTTCCAGTCGTGCGTGCCGCGCGGCAGCCAGCGCAGCACATACTCCGCGCCCGCGATGGCCAGCGCCCACGCCTTCGCCGTGCGGTTCAGCGTCGACAGGAACAGGAGGCCGCCGGGTTTCACCAGGTGCCCGCAGCAGCGCAGGAACAGGTCGACGTCAGCCACATGCTCGACGATCTCGAGCACCAGAACGACGTCGTATTGCTTGCCGGCCTCGGCCAACGCCTCCGCCGTCGTCGCCCGGTAGTCGATGGCGAGGCCCTGGCCTGCGGCGTGCAGGGAAGCCGTCGCGATGTTGCGTTCGGCGGCATCGATGCCCGTGACCCGGGCACCGAGGCGCGTCATCGGTTCGCACAGCAGTCCGCCGCCGCAGCCGATGTCGAGCAGGTCGAGCCCAGCCAGGGGCGAGCCCGAGAGGGCATCGCGCTGCCAGTGGGCGGCGACACGGTCGCGGATATAGCCGATCCGGACCGGGTTCAGCTGGTGGAGCGGGGCAAATTTTCCGGCCGGATCCCACCACTCCTCGGCGATGCGCGAGAAGCGCTCGATCTCGGCCGGATCGATGGTGGTCGTCGCGGCGGTGGTGTGCGGAGAATCGGCCATTCCTGCCCTTGACCCCAATGGTGCCCCCGGTGTCTATACCCCGCTTTCGAGCAGGTCCATGGCGCGCATCGTACTCAAATTCGGCGGAACCTCGGTCGGCGACACCGATCGCATCAAGAATGTCGCCCGCAAGGTGAAGGCGGAGACCCAGCGTGGCAACGAAGTTGCCGTCGTGGTCTCGGCGATGTCGGGCGCCACCAACCAGCTCGTCAAATGGGTGAACGAGATCGCGCCGCTGCACGATCCGCGCGAGTACGACGTCGTGGTCGCGACCGGCGAGCAGGTCACGATCGGCCTGCTGGCGATGGCGCTGCAGCAGGAAGGCGTGAAGTCGCGTTCCTGGGTCTCCTGGCAGATGCCGATCAAGACCGATTCGGCCTATGCCAAGGCGCGCATCCTGGAGATCGACACGACCGAGATGGCCAAGTCGATGGCCGCGGGCGAAGTGCCGATCGTTCCGGGCTTCCAGGGCGTGTCGCCAGAAGGCCGCATCACCACGCTGGGCCGCGGCGGCTCCGACACCTCGGCGGTGGCACTGGCGGCGGCGTTGAAAGCCGATCGCTGCGACATCTATACCGACGTCGACGGCGTCTACACGACCGATCCGCGCATCGTCGACAAGGCCAGGAAGATCGACCGCGTGACCTATGAAGAGATGCTCGAAATGGCCTCGCAGGGCTCGAAGGTCCTGCAGACCCGCTCGGTCGAGCTCGCAATGAACCATCATGTGCGCGTGCAGGTGCTGTCGTCGTTCGACGCGGCACTGGGCAGCGATCTGCCGGGCACGCTTGTTGTGGACGAGGAAGAGATCATGGCCCAGGGGCTCGAAAAGTCTGTCGTGAGCGGCATCGCCTTCTCCAGGGACGAAGCCAAGATCACCGTCACGCGCGTCGCGGACCGCCCCGGCATCGCGGCCGCGATCTTCGGGCCGCTCGCCGACACCAACATCAACGTCGACATGATCGTGCAGAACGTCTCGCTCGACGGCAGCTCGACCGACATCACCTTCACCGTGCCGCGCGCCGATCTGGCGCGCGCCGTGGAGCGGCTGGAAAAGGCCAAGGCCGATCTCAAGTTTGCCGAGATCAAGTCCGACACCAAGGTCGCCAAGATCTCGGTGATCGGCGTCGGCATGCGCAGCCACGCGGGCGTGGCGCTCAAGATGTTCGAGACCCTGGCCGCCAAGGGGATAAACATCCAGGTCATCTCGACCTCGGAG
>CAIWTJ010000065.1 GCA_903915535.1 Enhydrobacter aerosaccus | reverse complement strand
GTTCTTCATGGTCCTGCTCAGCCCGCGCACGCCCGTCGAGCTGAAGCGCCGCCTGCGCGACTGGGAAACCCGCGTCCTCGACGGCGAGATCACGCCGCAGGAGACCCAGGACCTGAAGGCGATGTACCAGAACTTCGTGGCCTGAGACTCTTTCCCGCTTCTTCCCGACCGGTCGGGAAGCCTCCGATGCCGATGCCACGGGCCTTCCACGCGATTCTTCCCGCTTTCCGCGCATGCTCCCCCCTGCGATGAGAAGCAAAAAAGCCGGTCTCATGAGGAATCGACTTGCAGCCCGATGCCATCGGCATCGAAGCCCATTCCTCGCGAGCGCTCGCGAGGACTCGCGAGCACGTGCATGCACGGCAATTGCCGGTAGCTTCAGCACAACCTCATCCTGAGGAGCGGCCCACAGGGCCGCGTCTCGAAGGATGGGCCACGAACGCGGTGCGCGTTCCCATGCTTCGAGACGGGTGCTTCGCACCCTCCTCAGCATGAGGACTTGGGTGAATATCATCATGCGCGCCAACCTACGCGCGTCGCCGTCAGCCCCCTATTACGGTCGTTACCAACCCTATAACGTTGACCCGCTTGAAACAGACACGCTTTGAGATACGCCGCTAGGCTGCGAGCAGGACACTCTGCTCGCGCTCAAGGACGCGCATCACGGCCGGACGCGCCATCATGCGCTCCTTCCAGGCGGTGTAGTTCTTGAGTTCGGTCATCGGCAGGCCGATGCGCTTGCCCCAGGCATAAAACACCAGCGCGTAACCATCTACGACGCTGAATGCGTCGCCCACCATCCACTGCTTGCCGGCCAGGAGACCGTCGATCTCCTTGAGATTGGTGTGGAAGTTCTCGCGGCCGGTGGCCTTGAGATGGTCGAACACGGCGGCATCGGTCGCGAAGCGCTCCGGCCGGCCGATATGCGTGAAGTTGGGGTGCACGGTATTGGAAAACCACGCCATCAGCGAGATCGCGCGGGCGCGCTGTACGGGATCCTTCGGCATCAGGTGCGGCGCGTACTTGCCCGCGATGTAATCGAGGATCGCGGTATTCTCGACGATCGCGCCCTCCTCAACCACCAGCGCCGGCACGCGGCCACGCGGATTGATCTTGAGATATTCCGGTGTCTTCTGCTCGTTGTTCGCGAAGGCGATCTTCTGGCCGTCGTACTTCGCGCCGCTTTCCTCGAGACCGATGTGCGTCGCGAGCGAGCAGGCGCCGGGGGCGTAATAGAACTTGAGCATCTTCGGATCTCCTAGAGACGTTGTTCGCGCCCGGTGCGGGAGCGCAGCAGGAATTCGCGCCCGACCTTCACGCGCGGCTTGCCGTCGTATTCGACGATGTCGGCGGTGGCGTAGGTCTCGCTCCAGTTCGACGGCAGGAACGAGCCGGTGCCGACCACGTCGATCGGCGCCTTTGCTTCGGCCATGACGCGGCACTTGGCGGGGCCGAAGCCGGACGAGGCCACGATCTTGGTGTCCTTGAAGCCCGCGGCGTCGAGTTCATGGCGCAGATGGAAGATCGCGGCGGCCGAGACGCCGGTGCCGACGAGGTAGCGCAGTTCCTCTTCGCTGCGATAGCCGCGGATCGATTCGGGCGAGTATTTTTCCAGCACGGCGTAGGACGTCGCGGGATCGAGGCCCTCGACGTAGCGGCCGCCGGTCGTATCGAGGCGGAACGACAGCATGCCCTTGGCCGCGAGATCGGGGAACCGGCGGCAGACCTCGAGGGAGTCCGAGACCTCGCGCGCGAAGTAATCCGCCAGCACCGTCATCGGCTCGCCCGGAAATGTCTCGTGGAACATCTCGGCCGCGCGCAGCGTGGAGCCCGCGTAGCCGATCAGCGCGTGCGGCATGGTGCCGAGGCCCTGGTCGCGGCCGAAGAAGTGCGCGGTCGCGTGCGTGGCGTTGCCGATGAAGCCCACGGCGTTGACCTTGCGCTTGGCCCGCGCCGAGCCGACGGAGGCCGCGTACGCCATCATCTCGGCCATCTCCTGGCCCGCGCAGTGGCGCGCGTCCATGGCGAGGAAGGCGGCCTTCGGCATGTCGGCGCACATGGTCCAGGCGTTGTAGGCCGCGACGCAGGCGGGGCCCAGCTTCTGCAGGAAGATCGTCTCGAGGTCGACGAGGTGGAAGAACGACCCGGTGATGTACATCATCGGCTCGCCGGCGCCGACCCACTTGCCCTCGACATAGCGCTGGTCGATCTCGACCTTGGCCTGGCGGTCGGCCTCCATTTCCTTCAGCCAGTCGAGCGCGAGACGCGGCGCGAACACCACGGGGCGGCGCATGAAGACGGCGTAGGTCACGCGGGCGTCGCCGAACTTGCCGATCACCTGCTTCGTGCGATTGAAGTAGTGATCGGTGTACTGCGCGATCTCGCCGTTTCTCGGATGCGTCATCGGTCCCCCCGACTCGTCAGATAGGTCCCTTAGACCGAGGGCCGCGCCCTCGCGACGGACAGGCGTTCAGACTTGAGCTGTTCGGCGAGCAGGAACGCGAGCTCCAGCGCCTGGCTGGCGTTGAGGCGCGGGTCGCACTGCGTCTCGTAGCGTTCGTTCAGGTTCTCGACGGTGATGTCGGTCGAGCCGCCCATGCACTCAGTGACTTCCTGGCCGGTCATCTCGAAATGCACGCCGCCCGCATGCGTGCCCTCGGCGCGGTGCACGGCGAAGAACTCCTTCACCTCTTTCAGGATGTTGTCGAAGTGGCGGGTCTTCCGGCCATTCGACGCGGTCTCGGTGTTGCCGTGCATGGGATCGCACGACCAGACGACGGACTTGCCCGCCTTCTTCACCGCGCGCACCAGCGGCGGCAGCTTCTCGGCCACGTGGGCGGCGCCCATGCGCACGATCATGACGATGCGCCCGGGCTCGTTCGACGGATTGAGCACGTCGATCAGCTTCAGCGTGTCGTCGATCGACAGCGACGGGCCGCACTTGAAGCCCAGCGGATTGTGCACGCCGCGCAGGAACTCGACATGCGCGCCATCGGGCTGGCGCGTGCGGTCGCCGATCCACAGCATGTGGGCCGAGCAGTCGTACCAGTCGCCGGTCGTCGAATCGACGCGGGTCAGCGCCTCCTCGTACTGCAGCAGCAGCGCCTCGTGGCTGGTGAAGAAGTCGGTCTCGGCGATCTGCGGCGTGGTCGCGGAGTTGAGGCCGCAGGCCGCCATGAAGTTCAGCGTCTCGTCGAGGCGGGCCGCGAGGTCCTGGTAGCGCGCCGAGGCGGGCGAATTGCGCACGAAGTCGAGGTTCCAGCGGTTGACCTCGTGCAGGTCGGCGTAGCCGCCCTGGGCGAAGGCGCGCAGCAGGTTGAGGGTCGCGGCCGACTGGTTGTAGGCCTGCACCATGCGCTCGGGATCGGGCTTGCGCGCGTCCGGCGTGAACTCGAAGCCGTTCACGTTGTCGCCGCGATAGGACGGCAGCTCGACGCCGCCCACCTTCTCGACGTTGGACGAGCGCGGCTTGGCGAACTGGCCGGCCATGCGGCCGAGCTTCACGACGGGGACGCCCGCGCCATAGGTCAGCACCACCGCCATCTGCAGCAGCACGCGGAACATGTCGCGGATGTTGTTGGCGGAGAAGTCCTGGAAGCTCTCGGCGCAATCGCCGCCCTGCAGCAGGAAAGCCTCGCCGTTGGCGACCTTGCCCAGCGCGGTCTTGAGCTTGCGCGCCTCGCCGGCGAAGACCAGCGGCGGATAGCGGCGCAGGCGCGCCTCGGCACCCGCCAGCACGGTGGCGTCGGGGTACACCGGCATCTGCAGCGCCGGCCGGCCGCGCCAGCTGGTGGGCGTCCAATCGGCAGCGCTCGAGCTACGGGACTGCGTTCTTGCGGCGGTCGGCGACGCGCCCTGAATCGCGGTCATTTGTTCCTCCTACATCCCTGGTCCGGCCTGAGTTCACCCCCCGGCCGCCGGGGGAGAGAAACTATACGGGCTGTGGATGAATTGCCAGCCACGCACACCCTTCCCTCCCCCGTCCCGGGGGAGGGAATTTGAAAGCTCACTCCGCGGCTTTGGCGGCCGGGCCGGGCTCCGGGCGCGGCGCCCGCATGGTGACGAATTCCTCGCCCGCGGTGGGGTGAATGCCCACGGTGGCATCGAATTGCGCCTTGGTCGCCCCAGCCTTCACGGCGACCGCCAGCCCCTGGATCAGCTCGGCCGCGTCGTCGCCCACCATGTGGACGCCCACGACCTTGTCGGTGGCCGCCTCCACGATCAGCTTCATGAAGACGCGCTGCGGGTTGCCGGTGAGCGTGGCCTTCATCGGCCGGAAGTGCGTGGCGAAGATCTTCACCTCGCCCATGGTCCGGCGCGCTTCTTCCTCGGTCAGGCCAACGTTCGACATCTCGGGCTGGCAGAAGACTGCCGAGGCCACGTTGCGATGGTCGGGCTTGCGCGGCTTCCCGCCGAACTCGGTGTCGGCAAAGCAGTGGCCCTCCATGATCGCCACAGGCGTGAGGTTGATGCGATCGGTGACGTCGCCCACCGCCCACATGTTGGGCGCCGTGGTCTTCGACCATTCGTCGACGGCGATCGCGCCCTTCTTGTCGAGCTGCACGCCCACCTTCTCGAGACCGATGCCGGCGGTGTTGGGCAGGCGGCCGATGGCGTACATCACCAGATCGGTTTCCAGCACTTCGCCCTTCCTGGTGTGCAGCCTGTAGGGCGCCTTGCCATTCGTGGCTTCGATGCGAACGATCTCGGTCTCCGCACGGATCTTGATGCCGCTCGCTTCCAGGCTCTCGTGCACGAAGCCGCGGCATTCCTCGTCGAAGCCGCGCAGCACGCGGTCGCGCCGGATGATCACGTCGACCTTCGAGCCCAGCCCGTTGAAGATGCCCGCGAATTCGACCGCGATGTAGCCGCCGCCCACCACCGTGATGCGCTTGGGCAGCGGGTCGTCGATGTGGAAAGCCTCGTTCGAGCTGATGGCGAATTCCTTGCCGGGAATGTCCGGCATCTCCGGACGGCCGCCCGTGGCGATCAGAAATTTCTCCGCAGTGACGGTTTCCTTGCCGATCTCGAGCGTGTGGCGGTCCATGAAACGGCCGCGTCCCATGTGCAGGGTCACGCCGGCGTCCTTCAGCAGCCGGAGATAGATGCCGTTCAGGCGATCGACTTCCTTCCCCACGTTGTCCCGCAGCGTCGCCCAGGAATGCGTGGGCGCGAGGCCGGACCAGCCGTAGGCCGCGGCGTCCTCGAACGCGTGTGCGAACTTGGAGCCGTAGACCATCAGCTTCTTGGGCACGCAGCCGCGGATAACGCAGGTGCCGCCGACGCGGAAATCCTCGCAGATGCCGACCCTGGCGCCGTGCGCCGCCGAGATGCGCGAGGCGCGGACGCCGCCTGAGCCCGCGCCGATGACGAAGAGGTCGTAGTCGTATGCCATGGACTTCTGCTCCGGGAACAAAACCTCAACACGGCCACAATTCGGTCGCGCGTCGGACTATATCGGCCCGTAAACGCGCACGTAAGGAGAACGACGCGTGTGTTTTCGCTCTCTGATACAACCTGAAGGATATGCCCTATGATGAAGCTCGTCTCATTGGTTGCCACACTGCTCGTCTCCCTGCCCGCCCTCGCCGCGCCCGGCGATCCGGCGCCCGCCTCCGCTCCGCCCGCCCGTGAACGGCCCACCAGCGCCAACGGCGGCATGATGCGCTACGACACAAATAAGGACGGGTTCGTCGATCGCAAGGAGTGGAGCGCGGGCCAGGAGGCCCGGTTCAACCTGCTCGACACGAACCACGACGGCAAGCTCACCAAGGACGAGCTGTTCGTGGGCAACGGCGTGCCGCCCACCGACCGCCAGCTCCAGGGCCAGGCGACCTACTTCCGGCAGCTCGACACGGACAAGGACGGCACCGTCAGCAAGGCCGAGTTCATGGCGCTGGCCGAGCGCAATTTCGTGCGCTGCGACCTCGACAAGGACGGCCGCATCACCGTCGCCGAATGCCGGCAGGCGTTGCGCCGCAAGCCGGTCGAGCCGGCCAACGCCGCGCGCTGAAGCAGAAAGGCCGCCGGGACGACCGGCGGCCTTTCCTTCGTTCATGGCCTCGACGATCACGAGCTCTCGGCGTGCATCACGTCGCCGAACAGGTCGAACGATTCGCCCTTGAAACGAGCCAGCTGCACGGCCTGGATCGGGTAGAAATCCGTCGCGCTCGTGTTGATGGTTATTCCCGGCAAGGTCAGAGGAATCGTAAGGTTCTTGAACCCCGCCGCCTGCTTCATCACGTTGGCACGCGTTAGTTCGTTGCCGCAGCGCTTCAGCGTCTCGACCATCAGTGACGCGACCGAGTGGGCGAACACGTAATTGGAGTCCGCGGTGTTGGCGTCGGGCATGTTCTTGCCCATCCACTCCCGCCACGCCTTCATGTCGGGCGCATTCTCCCATTGCTTGTCGGTGGGATCCTTCAGGTACTGCGCCGTGATGACGCCCTGGCTGTTGTCGAAGCCGGCGGGCTTCATGACCGCCGCCACGCTGGCCGAGACGTTGTTCAGGTACTGGGTCGGCTTCCAGCCGATATCGCCGGCCTTGCGGATCGCCTGGGCCGCGAACTTCGGCGTCGAGATGTTGAAGAAGACGTTGGCGCCTGTGTCCTTCAGCTGGATGACCTGCGAATCGACGGTCGGGTCGGTGACCTCGTAGGTCACCATCTTGGCGATGCGCCCCGCTTCCTTGCCGAGGCCTTCCTTGAAGCCCTCGTAGTAGTCCTTACCGTAGTCGTCGTTCTGCATGAGGATGCCGATCTTGGCGTCCTTGACTGTGGCAAGGGCGTGCTTGGCGTAGATCGCGCCTTCGGTGTGGTAGTCGGGCTGGAAGCCCATCGTCCACGGGAAGTTCTTCGGGTCGCCCCACTTCGACGCGCCGGTCGAAATGTAGAGATGCGGGATCTTCTTCTGGTTGACGTACTTGTGGATCGCCGTGTTGGTCGGCGTGCCGAGCGTCTGGAAGAGCACCAGCACTTTTTCCTGCTCGACGAGCTGGCGCACCACTTCCACGGTCTTCGGCGGCGAGTAGCCGTCGTCGAGCGAGATGAAGTTGACCTTGCGGCCGTTGATGCCGCCCGATTCGTTGATCGCCTTGAAGAACGCCTGGTGCGCCTTGCCGATCACGCCATAGGCCGACGCCGGGCCGCTGTAGGGACAGCAATGGCCGATCTTGATCTCGGTATCGCTTGCCCCGTCGTCGTACTTCTTCTGCGCAAACGCCGTACTGGAAGCGGACAAAATGGCGGCGGACGAGACTCCGCCGATGAAACCACGCCTATTGGTCTTCAACGTAACCTCCATCGTTTTTTATAGTTAACGACGGAAGCGTCGCCCCAAATTCGCTCTGTGAAAAGGGTCAAACGGCGAAAAAGAAGGCCGCCGGGGTCGCCGGCGGCCTTTTTGTCGTTCTGGAAGCCGAAATTACGCGCTTTCGGCCGCCATGATGTCGCCGAACAGGTCCCAGCTGTCGTCCTTGAAGCGGGCGAGCTGCACCGACTGGATCGGGTAGAAGTCGGTGGCGCTGGTGCTGATCGTGATCCCGGGGATCAGGACCGGGCTCTTCAACTTCTTGAAGCTCGCGGCCTGCTTCATGACGTTGGCGCGCGTCAGCTCGTCGCCGCAGCGCTTCAGCGTCTCGTGCATCAGGAAGGCCACGCCGTAGGCGTAGATGTAGTTGGCGTCGCCGGTGTTGGCACCCGGCATGTACTTCTCCATGAACGCCCGCCACGTCTTCATGTCGGCGTCATTGTCCCACCGCTTGTCGGTCGGATCCTTCTGGTAGTAGGCCGTGATGATGCCCTGCGAGTTCTCGAAACCCGCCGGCTTCATCACCGCCGCCACCGAGGCGGAGACGTTGGTCATGTACTGCACGGGCTTCCAGGCGAGGTCGCCCGCCTTGCGGATCGCCTGCGCCGCGAACTTCGGCGTCGCCACGTTGAAGAAGACGTTCGCACCGGTGTCCTTCAGCTGGATGATCTGCGAGTCGACTGTCGGATCGGTCACCTCGTAGGTCACGAGCTTCGCGATCATCTTCTCGTTGGCCTTGCCGAGACCTTCCTTGAAGCCGTCGACATAGTCCTTACCGAAGTCGTCGTTCTGCATGAGGATGCCGATCTTGGCATCTTTCACGTTGGCCAGGATGTGCTTGGCGTAGATCGCGCCCTCGGTGTGGTAGTCGGGCTGGTAGCCCATCGTCCACGGGAAGTCCTTGGGCTTGCCCCACTTCGACGCGCCGGTGGCGACGAAGAGCTGCGGCACCTTCTTGGTGTTCATGTACTTCTGGATCGCCGTGTTGGACG
>CAIWTJ010000064.1 GCA_903915535.1 Enhydrobacter aerosaccus | reverse complement strand
GCGCATCAACGACGTGTCGACCGACACCGCCGATCCGCCGCCGCTGGTCACCACCCTGCAGATGCGCAGCGATGCCGTCACGCCGCCGGCCTATCCCGGCAAGGCTGTCGCCGACCAGCAGCATCAGGCCTATCCCGACATCGCGCCGATCGTCCTATCCGTTTCACCCGAGGAGGCGTTCCGGAAAGTCGACGCCGTGGCGACGGCGATGGGTTGGGACGTCGTGGCGCGCGTACCGGCTGAGGGCCGCATCGAGGCGATCGACACGTCGCAATGGTTCGGCTTTCACGACGATATCGTCGTGCGCATCCGGCCCGCGGGCAGCGGAAGCCGGATCGACATCCGCTCGAAGAGCAGGGTGGGCCGCGCCGATCTAGGCGCCAATGCACACCGCATCCGCATCTTCACCTCGAAGCTGAAGGCGCTGTCATCGTGATTCCTCTCCTCCGCTTGGGGGAGGAACCTGAGTCTAGAGCGGCAGCGTGAAGCGGAAGGTCGAGCCGCGGTCGCTGGTTTCCATCAGCGCGATGTCGCCGCCGTGCGCGCGCACCAGGTCGCGCGCGATGGCAAGGCCAAGGCCGGTGCCGCTCGCGCGGCCGCCGGTCGTGAACGGCCGGAAGAGTTGCGAGGCCACGGCCGCCGGCACGCCCGGGCCGTTGTCGGTGATGTCGATCGACATCAGGTCGCCGCGCGCCCGCGCGCGTACGCTCACCTCGGTGGCGCCGGCGTCGAAGGCGTTGCGGCCGAGGTTGACCATGACGCGATAGAGCAGGTCGCGATCGGCGGTGACGCGGCACTCGCCTACGATCTCGTCGCGCCAGTCGCGCAACAGGTTGGGGTCGCGATCCTCGCCCGCTTCCTGCAGCGCCACGCCGACCTCGTCCACGAGATCGGAGAGATCGAACTCCTCCATGCGCGGCGTCGGATGATCGCGCACGTACTCGAGCGCGTCGCTGGCCAGCCGCGCGGCGCGATCGATGGTGTTGAGGATGGTGGGCGCGAGGGCGCGCGTGCGCTCGTCGTCGCTGCGCGCCAGGCGGTCGGACAGAAGCCGCGCCGTCGACAGCATGTTGCGCAGGTCGTGGTTGATCTTGTTGGAAGCGGCGCCCACTTCGGCGAGGCGTGACTTCTGGCGCAGCGACGCGCGCAGTTCGCGCTGCAGGTTCTGGAACTCGCGATCGACGATGCCGAGTTCGTCGTTGCGCTTCGTCGGCGGCCGCTCGGTGCCGGGACCCTCGGGCGCGCGCCGGAACGCGGTCATGTCGCTCGCCAGGTTCTGCAGCGGCCGCACCACCAGCCAGTGCAGCGCCAGCCAGAGCAGCGCTGCCGTGAACATCGCGACCATGACCGACAGCAGGAGAACGGTGCCGGCATATTGGTACATGGCCAGCCGCATCGGCAGCTCGTCGATCACGATCCAGACCATGGCGTTGGGCAGGCGCATCGACTGGCCGCCGACGCGCATGTAGTGCGCGCCGTCGCGGGTCATGGCCACCAGCGCATCCCAGATCGAACCGAGCGAACTGCGCTCCTTCAGGTTGAAGGTCTGCATCTCGGGGCTGGGCGGGATGTTGAGCAAGGCACGCTTGGCGCGATTGGTCTCGACCACCACCACGGCGTCGACACGGGCGTTGTTCAGCAGCGCACGCTTCACCTCGTCGGTCACCATGTTGTCGGGCGTGGCGTCCAGTGCCAGGGCCGCCAGGGTACCGCTTTCGATCAATTGCTCCATGTAGGCCACGCGAAAGCGCGCGAGCGACGGCAGGAAGAGCAGAACCTCCGCGGTCATGACCGCAACCACGACCAGGCTCAGCACGCGCCATGAGAGGCCGAACGTGGGCGCCCAGCGGCGCGCGGACGCCGTTGAAGTGCCGGAGACGATGATATCGGCAGCCATGATGCCGGCCAGTGTAGGGGGCCCGGCCCCTCCCGCCTAGCCGCCGGCGTTCAACTCTATGTGGTGGTCCGGGCCGCCCTAGCGCCTGAAGGGCCGCCACAGAAGGCCGAGCGCACCCACCGTCGTCATCAGCCCCAGCGTTACCAGCGCCAAACCCGCGATCTGCAGCGCTCCCGGACTCTCGCCCACGATCGGGATGCCGAGCAGCACCGACAAGGCGGGCACAATGGCCGGAAACAGCACCGCGCGGCTCACTCCCAGCAACACGACCGCCTGGCCATAGGCCACCATGGTGAATGCGCCCTGCAGGCCGCCCTGGACCAGCCCCTGGAAGGCGATGGCCGCGGACGGAAGCGCCTGGACATGCGCCACGCCGACCCAGAGCAAGTAGGCCGGCGTCGTGATCACGCACGACAGGACGACGACGACGGCCGTCGCCCGCAGGGCGGGCACGCGCCAATGACGCAGCAGGAGCGTGAAGCATGCCCACAGCACGCTCGAGGCGAAGAACAGGAGGTCGCCCAGCCAGGCCTTCGGACCGCTGGCGGCGTGCAGCCCGTCCCAACCGATCAGCAGAACGCCCGCCAGGACGACCGCCGCGCCAAGAAGGTGATTGCGGCCGAGCCGCTCGTGCAGGAACAGCGCGGCGCCGATGGTGCTGACGATGGTCACGGTTGCCGGTGCGATCACGGCGCCATGAGCGAGCGGGGCAAAGCCATAGCCGCTCGTCTGCAGCATCGCGAACGGCGCGCCGCCCAGCGCCGTCAGCACGAGACTGCGTTTCCAGCCGATGCCCGCGAAGCCCCACAGGCCGAAGCGGATCCACACCGGCAGCATGATCGCCGCGGCCACGATGAAACGCACGAAGATGAGATCGATCGGCAGAAGTCCGCCCACGATGCCGGCGCGGGCGGCCGCGAAGCCCAGCGAGGCGCCCAAAGCCATGAACGCGCCCGACAGGAAGCCCAGCCGCTCGCGCCGGCGGCGCGCGGCTTCGGTCGAGGATTGTTCCATGTATCGGTGCGCTAGCACGGCACGGGCCAAAGGCCCAATAATTTTGTAGCGCACGCTCCAGAATCATGCTTTCTGGCCGCCATGGCCCGACTTAAAGCCTTCGACGAGGAACGTGCGATCGACCGGGCGGTCGACTGCTTCTGGTCGCGTGGCTACGAGGCCACGTCGGTGCGCGACCTCGGCGAGGCGATGGGGATCGGCGGCGCCAGCCTCTACAACGCCTTCGGCGACAAGCGCACCTTGTTCGTGAAGTGCCTCGAACGCTACGCCAACCGCTCCTCGCGCGAGCGCATGGCGCGAATCGAGGTGAAGCACGCGCCGAAAGATGCAATCCGCACCTTTCTGGCCGAGATCATCGAACGTTCGTTGAAGGATCCCGACTGCAAGGGCTGCCTGCTGGTCAATTCCGCGCTCGACGTCGCGCCGCACGATGCCGCGATCGGCGAGGCGGTGGCGGGCTATCTCGACGAAATCCGCGATTTCTTCCGCCGCAATATCGACGCCGCGCGCCGCGCGGGCACGGTGCCGAAAGCGATCGACACGGAGACGGTCTCCGGCCACCTGCTGGGCGTGCTGATGGGCATCCGCGCGCTCACCCGCGTAAAACCCGACCGCAAGCTGCTCGAGAGTGTCGCGCGTCCCGCGTTGGCGCTGCTCGATTTGCCGAAATCCAAGCTGCACTAGGAGAGGAGCACGTCATGTCGCTCGAGGAAAAGCTCGCTGCCACCCGCGCCGGGGCCGCCACCCGCATTCCACCGGAGCGTCAGGCGATCATGCATCGTGCGACGGAGGATCTCCGCCGGTCGGGCATCATGGATCGCATCGTCAAGGTCGGCGCGCCGGCGCCCGCCTTCGAGCTCGACAACTACGACGGCCGACGCGTGGACTCGGCAGAGCTGCTGGCCGGCGGGCCGATGGTCCTGTCCTTTTTCCGAGGGGCCTGGTGACCCTATTGCAGGCATGAGCTGGACGCTCTGCAGACGATCTATTCGGACATCACCGCGCTCGGCGGCTCCCTCGTCGTGATCTCGCCACAACTTTCTCCGGCAATCACCGCCATGGTCGAGGCGCAGAAACTCACCTTCCCGATCCTGTGGGACGAGAAGAGCAAGGTATCGACGGCGTTCGGCATTACGCATTCGCTGCCCGAAGACCTGAAGCAGGTGTATCTCGGCTTCGGCAACGACCTCGCGGAACGCAATGGCGATCCGGCGTGGGTCCTTCCGGTGCCGTCGCGCTTCGTCATCGATACCCAGGGCATCGTGCGCTCCGTCGAAGCCGATCCCGACTACACCCATCGGCCGCCGGTCGAGGGTACGTTGGCGGCGCTGAAGAAAGTCGTGGAGGGCTGATCGTGGTCAGGCGTCTCGGCGAATTGCCGGAAGTGGAGGCCAAACATCTCAGCCCTGAGAGGCTGAAGTGTCCGACCTTCGACGACACGCCGCTGCTGTCCGGCAAGCCGCTCGGTGCACGCCGCGTCGTCATCATCTCGACGGCGGGGCTGCACAAGCGCGGCGACCGTCCCTTCGATCGCGACGATGGCAGCTATCGCGTCATTCCCGCGGAGACGCCGGCGAGTGAGCTGGTGATGAGCCACATCTCGGTTAACTTCGATCGCACCGGCTTTCAGCAGGATCACAACGTGGTCTTCCCGATCGACAGGCTGCGCGAACTGACGGTGGACGGCACGGTTGGTTCGATGGCATCGGTCCACTATTCCTTCATGGGCGCGTTCCCGGTCGATGCCGCAGAGCCGCACGCCAGGCATCTCGCGGGCATGCTGAAAGCCGACAAGGTCGATGCCGCCCTGCTCGTGCCGGTATGACCCGCCTGCACGCGCGCCGTGGGCGCGCTTGGTCACTTCCTGGAACGCCAGGGTATTCCGACCGCGGGGATCAGCCTCGTGCGTGAGCACACCGAGATCATCCGTCCGCCACGGGCGCTATGGGTGACGTTCGAATTGGGCCGCCCGCTCGGCAAGCCCGACGATGCTGCATTTCAGACGCGCGTGCTGCGGGCCCAACTCGACATGCTGACGCGCACCGACGGTCCGCTGCTGGTTGACTATCCCGAACACGTCGAAGGCGAAGTCGATCTCACAGGCTGGGCCTGTCCGATCGGCCTGGCGCCACGACCGGGCGACACGCTGGGTGCCGAGATCGCTCGGCTCACGACCTGGTACGATCGCGCCGTGGCCGCACGCGCCCGCACGACCGTGGGCACGTCCGGTCTGGACATGCCTGCCGCCGGCAGGCTCGTCACGGAGGCGCTCGAGGGCGCGTTGCCGCCGGCCCTGGCGCTGAAGCTCGCGATAGACGACCTGCGGGCCTTCTATCTCGAGGCCGCGTCGGCCTTTCCAGATCCCGGCACGTCGAAGACACGCAAGGCATGGTTCTGGGACGAGACGCTGTTCGGCAAGGCGCTTCTCGCCCTGCAGCCAAAGCTGGCGGCCAGCGCCGATCCGAACCACAAGGCGCTCGGGACCCTCACCATGATCCCGGCGACCGAGCGATATCGACTGGAGACGCCGACATGAGTCGTCGCGACACCTTCGCTCTCGACCGCAACCAGCGCGCCGACATTTTCTGCGCGGGCGGCACGCTGCGGCTGATCGCCGACCATCCCTTGAATGCGCCGCTGATCGGCATGTGCAGCAAGGCCGCCTTCGTGCGCGCGACCGAACTCACCGTCGAGCAGGGCGACAAGACCGTCGTCGTCTATGCGGCCCGTGCCGGCCGGGAACAGCGCGTCGCCAGCGCCGTCATCCAGCGGCAGACGAACGGCGCGATGCTGCTGACGGACTGGCAGGTGGAAGACGGCTTCACCCATCGCCGCGAGCCCGTCGATGGCGCCGCCGTGCATCGCATCGTCGCGCTGCCGGCTACGAGCGGTGCTGCCAGCGCCGGTAGAGCACCGGCAGCAACGCCAGCACGCCCAGCCCCAACATCGGCAGCAAGGTCCGCGCCTGGAAAATCGCGCCCAGATCGGGCGTCTCGCCGCTCCTGAACAGGACCCCGAAATCGGCACCGATACCGGCGAAGACGAAGCTGCCGGGAAGGATGCCGATCACAGTGCCGGCAATGAAGACGATGGGCCTCATGCCGAGCAGCGCTGTCACGATGGTGACGACCCATCCTGGAAAGCCGGGTACCACCCTCAGGAAGACGAGGTAGCTCACGCCATCGCGCCGGACGCCCTGCTCGAGCCGGGCGATGGCAGCGCCCGCGCGGGCGCGAAAGAAATCGTAGAAGGCCGAGCGTGCGGCAAAGAACAGGATGATCGATCCGGTGGTCGTGCCGGTCATCGACAGGATGGCCCCCTGCCAAACGCCGAACAGGAAGCCGCTCGCCGCGGTCATCGCCACGCCCGCGGGCAGCGAGAACGCAACGACCGTCGTATGGGCGGCGAAGAACGTCAGCATCGCGAGGACGCGATGGGCCGCCACCCACGACGTTATTTCGGCTTCGTTGCGGCTCAAGGACTGCAGCGACAGGTGACGGTTGAGGCCCAGCGCGAAGAACGCCCCCAGCCCCAGCAGCAGGATCGCGAAAGGCAGTATCCGCCGCAGGGTGAGAAATCTCATCGCGGATCGGTGGCGACAAAACTCGGACGCGTCGACAAGGCCGTGAACCACTTCTGCAGTTTGGGATGGCGTGCGAGCATCGCGGCGCCCTCCGGTGCCTCGATGAAGTACGCTATCATCGAGACGAGATGAAGATCGGCCAGCGACAGCGCCGGTCCGACGAGAAACCCCGTCGGGCCGGCCGGGACGTCGAGGAGGGCCTCGAGCGCTGCGAGCACCCTTTCGGCGGCAACCAGTCCGTTCTGCACTTCCTTCGCGTCTGCGGCCTGGCCACGGCGCGGCAACGCCACGGCGTGCACGTATACTTGGCGCACGAGCGGCCAGTAGGCGTAGGCATCGACGATGCCGATGATCTGATCCATGCGTGCCAGCGCTCTCGCGTCGGCGGGCTGCAGCGGAGCGCCCGCGAACGCGCGATCGACATAGCGTGTTATGGCGCCCGTCTCGTGGAGGACGAAGCCGTCGTGGACGAGCGTCGGGACGCGATTGAACGGGTGAAGCGCCAGATAGCCGGCGGGAGGATCAGGCGCGAACGGGTTCACCTCGACCCGGTCGTAGACCACGCCCTTCTCGGCCAGGGCCAGACGGGCGATGCGGGTGTAGACACTGGGACGGTAGCCATGAAGGGTGAGGGCCATGGGCCCTTTTAGCGCCTTAGCCTTTCATTGACTCCAGGCGGCGGCGTCAGTATTACCCTCGCCCACGGAATTCGCCCCCGCCGCATCGTGCGGGGGCTTGTGTTTGAAGGAGTTGCGTCATGAAACGCACGTATCAGCCCAGTAAGCTGATCCGCAAGCGGCGGCACGGCTTCCGGTCCCGCATGGCAACGGTCGGCGGCCGCAAGGTCATCGCCAGCCGTCGCCGGTCGGGCCGTAAGCGCCTGTCTGCCTAGCTTTTCGGCTTTTTCCTTGGCCCCGGTCCGCCCCGGGCGTCTCCCGAACCGTCGTGATTTCCTGCGTGTCCAGGCCGGGCGGCGCTGCGCTATGCCCGGCTTCGTGCTGCAAGTCGCCCCGATCCCGGCAGATGAGGCGATTCCGGGCGTCCGCGTGGGATTCACCGTAAGTCGCAAGGTCGGCAACGCCGTGATCCGCAATCGGGTCCGGCGCCGATTGCGCGAGGTGGCCCGGCTGGTGATCGGCCAGGCCCGGCCCGATCTCGACTATGTGCTGGTCGGCCGGCAGGGCGCGTTGGGCCGCGATTTCATGGTCCTGCAACAGGAGCTGGTGGAGGCCCTCAAACGCCTGAAGGCCCTGTCGCCCGAGCGCCCGCTCGCGACGCCATGACCAGCAACGGACAGCTTGCGCCGGGGCCCCTTAATCGCCAGTTTCCCGCCGGCATGATTTCGCGACTGAGCTCCGGGGCGCTGCGTGGCGCGATCCGCTTCTATCAACTGACGCTCGCCTATTTTTTCGTCGGCGCCTGCCGGTACGAACCCTCGTGCTCGGCCTACGCGCTCGAGGCCGTGACCGAACACGGCGCCCTGAAGGGCAGCCTGCTGGCCGCCCATCGATTCTGCCGCTGCAACCCCTGGGGCGCCGGCGGCTGCGACCCGGTGCCGGCTGCGCGCGCCAACCTCATCTGCCGTTAGAAATTCGCCGAGAAAAATCACGCAATGGACCAGAAGAATCTCATCCTCGCGATCGTGCTCTCGGTGCTGATCATCGGCGGCTGGCAGTACATGTTCCCGCCGGCCAAGGTCGTCCCGCCGACCCAGACCGCGACTCAGACCACGGTACAGCCGAACGCGCCGGCGACCGCTCCCGGTTCGACCGCGCCGACGGCACCCGGCGCATCGTCCGCACCTGCCGCGCCCGGCGCTGCGGGCACGGCGCCGGCGGCGCTGCCGCTCGACAAGGCGCTCGCCCTGTCGCCGCGCATCACCTTCAGCACGCCTGAATTGCTGGGCTCTATCTCGCTCAAGGGCGCGCGCATCGACGACGTCGAATTGGCCAAGCATCGTGTCGAGCTCGATCCGAAGAGCGCGCCGGTCGACGTATTGGCGCCGCTCGGAACCGAGCATCCCTATTACGCCGAGTTCGGCTGGTCGGCGTCCGACCCCGCGCTAAAGATGCCGGGACCGGATTCGGTGTGGTCGAGCGACCAGAAGACGCTCGAGCCCGGCAAGCCCGCGCACATGGTCTGGGACAACGGCCAGGGCCTAGTCTTCGCGCTCGACGTCGCCATCGACGAACAGTTCATGTTCACCGTCAAGGAGAGCGTCGAGAACAAGACCGACAAGCCGGTCACGCTCTTCCCGTGGGCGCTGATCGTGCGTCACGGCGAGCCCAAGGCCGAAGGCACGTACGTGCTGCACGAAGGCCCCTACGGAGTCTTCAACGGCAGCCTGAAGGAATTCGGCTACAAGGACTTCAAGGACAACAAGCGCGAGAAGATCGAGACCACCGGCGGTTGGGTCGGCATCACCGACAAGTACTGGATGGCCGCCCTCATTCCCGACCAGAAGAGCAAGGTCGACGTCACGCTGAAGGGCACCGGCCCGACGCCCGAGACCACCAAGTACCAGGTCGACTATGTGGGCGCCGGCATCGCGATCGCGCCCGGCGCCACGGGCAGCACTGAAGGCCATTTCTTCGCCGGCGCCAAGATCGTGCGCGTGATCGACGCCTACCGCGAAAAGCTCGGCATCGAAGGCTTCGACCTCGTCATCGACTGGGGCTGGTTCAAGTTCCTGACCAAGCCGATGTTCTGGCTGCTCGAGTGGCTCTACGTGCAGATCGGCAACTTCGGTGTCTCGATCCTGATCCTGACCGTGATCGTGAAGGCGCTGTTCTTCCCGCTCGCCAACAAGTCGTACGCCGCGATGAGCAAGATGAAGCGGCTGCAGCCCGAGATGGAGAAGATGAAGCAGCGCTATGGCGAGGACCGCCAGAAGCTGAACCAGGAGATGATGCAGCTCTATCGCCGCGAGAAGGTGAACCCGGCGGCCGGCTGCCTGCCGATCCTGCTGCAGATCCCGGTGTTCTTCGCGCTCTACAAGGTGCTCTACACGACGATCGAAATGCGCCACCAGCCGTTCTTCGGTTGGATCAAGGACCTGAGCGCGCCCGATCCGCTCACCGTGTTCACAGGCTTCGGCCTGTTCCACTGGCAGGTGCCGGAGTTCCTGCACTTCTTCAACATCGGCCTGTGGCCGCTTTTCATGGGCGTGACCATGTTCCTGCAGCAGAAGCTGAACCCGGCGCCGACCGATCCGGTGCAGGCGCGCGTGTTCCAGTTCCTGCCGATCATGTTCACCTTCATGATGGCGCCGTTCTCGGCGGGCCTCGTGATCTACTGGGCCTGGAGCAACACGCTCTCGATCGGCCAGCAGTACTTCATCATGAAGCGCCATGGCGCACCGGTCGGCAAGCAGGCGGCGGCTGCAGCGGCGGTGCCCGCGACGACCGCGCCGGCCGACAAGAAGCCGAAGAAACCCAAGAAAGGCTGATGCCCGACAAGGACCCCGAGGGCCGCGCTCCCGCCGAGATCGAGGCGGCGCGCAAGCTCTTCGCCGGTCCCTGCGATTTCGTGGCGGGCGCGGCCTCGCTCGAATCGATGCCGGGCTTCTCGCTGCCGGAAGTGGCCTTCGCCGGCCGCTCCAACGTCGGCAAGTCGAGCCTCGTGAACGCGCTCACCGGCCGGCGCACGCTGGCGCGCACCTCGTCCAGTCCCGGCCACACGCGGCAGATCAATTTCTTCGACCTCGCGGGCAAGCTCTTCCTCGTCGATCTGCCGGGCTACGGCTTCGCGCAGGTGTCGCGGTCGATGAAGGAGACGTGGCAGGATCTCGCCTCCGCCTATCTGCGCGGCCGGCCCACGCTCAAGCGCATCTGCGTGCTCATCGACTCGCGGCACGGCGTGAAGGACAGCGACCGCGAGACGATGAAGAATCTCGATTCGGCGGCCGTCTCCTATCAGCTCGTGCTGACCAAGGCGGACTATCTCAGGAAGGCCGACATTCCCAAGGCGGTCGCCGCGGCCGAGGCGGTGGCCCGCCAGCACGGCGCCGCGCACCCTACCGTGCTGCCGACCAGCAGCGAGACCGGCTTCGGCATCCCCGAGCTGCGCGCGGAGCTGATGACGACCGCGCTCTAGGCGGCCGGCCGCGACAGCGGCTCAAGCAGCGTCATGGAAGATGAGGCCCAAGGTGAAACGCTCCCCGCGGTGCAGCCGGGAGACGCCATGGCGCATCGCCCGGCGGTGCCATCCGCGGGTGCCGCGCGCGGGAAACTCGTTGACGGCGAACAGGACGGCATCTCCCTGTTTCAGCGAGACCACCTCTCCGACGGACTGCTGGCGCGGCCGTTGCTCGACCAGCATGAACTCGCCGCCGTCGAAATCGCGGCCGGGTTCGCTCAGCAGCACCGTCGCCTGAAGCGGAAAGACCATCTCGCCGTAGAGATCGCGGTGCAGGCAGTTGTAGTCGCCGGCGCCGTACTTCAGCAGCAGCGGCGTCGGCCGGGTCTGGCCCGCTTTGTGACACTCCTGTAACCATCGCTCGAGCGTCGGCGGAAAGCGCCGCTCGCGGCCGAGCTGCTCGTTCCAGAGGTTGGCCACGCGGGCGAGCTCGGGATAGAGCGCCTGGCGCAGCCGCTCGACCGCCGTCGGCAACGGATAGGTGAAATACTGGTACTCGCCCTGGCCGTAGCCGTGGCGCTGCATGACGATGTGCTTGCGGAAGGCCGCTTTCTCGGGCCACAGGGCCGCCAGCGCGCGGCATGCGTCCGGATCGATCAGGCCCTTGGCGACGGCGAAGCCGCGGCTGGCCAGGGAGTCGGTGGCGAGAGACAGGGTCATGCGGACATCCTGCCGCGCCCGCGCCGCTTCTTCTATCCGCGCCCCGCCTGATATATACTGCCGCCTTAGCCCTTCCCCGGCCCCGGGGGAGGGCTTTTGCCAACTTGGAAGGCGTGCAGGACATGGCCGAGCCGGTTCAGAGCGACAAGGAACAGAAGCGGCTCATCCGCATGGCGGAGACCATCTCCAAGGCGCTGCCGTACATGCGCCGGCACAACGACGCGACCTTCGTGGTGAAGTACGGCGGCCACGCCATGACCGATCCCAAGCTGGGCGATCTCGTCGCGCGCGACATCGTGCTGATGAAGCAGGTCGGCATGAACCCGATCGTGGTCCACGGCGGCGGCCCGCAGATCAACAAGATGCTGGAGCGCGTCGGCCTCAAGAGCACGTTCGTGAACGGCCTGCGCGTCACCGATGCCGCGACCATGGAGATCGTCGAGATGGTCCTGGCCGGCTCGATCAACAAGGCGATCGTGGCCGACATCAACGAATGCGGCGGCATCGCCGTCGGCATCTGCGGCAAGGACGGCAACCTGATCCTGGCCACCAAGGTGACCGAGATGCGCGATCCCAAGACGGGCGAGCTGCTGAAGGTCGACCTCAAGCAGGTGGGCGAGCCCGCCAAGATCAACGTCATGGTGCTGGAGCAGCTGCGCCGCGCCGACGTCATTCCCGTCGTGGCGCCGATCGGCTTCGGCGTGAACGACGAGCTGACCTACAACATCAACGCCGACACCTCCGCGGGCGCCATCGCCGGCGCCATGAAGGCCAAGCGTCTCCTGTTCCTGACCGACGTGCCGGGCGTGCTCGACAAGAACGGCCAGCTGATCTCCGAGATGAACATCGAACAGGCGCGCGGGCTGATCGCCGACGGCACGATCTCGGGCGGCATGATCCCCAAGGTCGAGAACTGCATCGACGCGATCAACCGCGGCGTCGAGGCGGCCACGATCCTGGATGGCCGCGTCCCGCACGCCCTGTTGCTGGAGATCTTCACCGAGGCCGGCATCGGCACGATGGTCAAGCGCGCCTGAGGCGCGGGGGTGAAACGTGCCTAGAAGCCCTCTAAACTGGACTTGAAACCGCTGTTTTCACTGCATATTTAAGCGCCATGGCCATCAAGATGATCCTCACCGCGCCCGATCCGCGCCTCAAGAAGAAGGCCCAGCCCGTGGCCTCCGTCGACGCCGACGTGCGCCAGCTGATGGACGACATGCTGGAGACGATGTACGCGGCGCCTGGCATCGGCCTCGCCGCGCCCCAGGTCGACGTGCTGAAGCGCGTGATCGTGCTCGACATCGACCGCGAAGACACCAAGACCGGCCCGCTGTTCATGGCCAATCCCGAGATCGTCGAGGCCTCCGACGAGGACGCGACCTACGAGGAAGGCTGCCTGTCGCTGCCCGAGCACTATTCCGACGTGGTGCGCCCGGCAAAAGTGACGGTGCGCTATCTCGACCGCGACGGCGTGCAGAAGGACCTCGCCTGCGAGGGCCTGCTCGCGACCTGCGTGCAGCACGAAATCGATCATCTCGACGGCATCCTGTTCGTCGACCATATCTCGTCGCTGAAGCGCAACATGATCCTGCGCAAGCTGCTGAAGGTCCGCAAGGAAGCCGAGCGCGATGCCGCCGAAGGCAAGGCTTCGAAGCCTGGGGCCATGGGCAAGGAATCGGCGTCGGCAGGCTGATCTCAAGTTCTTCCGGACCGCGAGCCTCCGGCTCGCCCATGATTCTGAGCGAGCCGG
>CAIWTJ010000063.1 GCA_903915535.1 Enhydrobacter aerosaccus | reverse complement strand
TAGGCCACTTCGTCATGGACCAGGCGGCAGGCCGTTCCACGGAGCTTTTGCTAGCCCACCTGAAAAGGCATCCCGCCTAGGCTTTCTGGTCTTCTTGCCGCCTCTTCAGAATCGCGCTACCACGCGCCGCGTTCACGAACAGGAGAATTTCGCATGGCTCGCAAGAAGATCGCGCTGATCGGCGCTGGACAGATTGGCGGCACTCTCGCTCTGCTGGCGGGTCAGAAGGATCTGGGCGACGTCGTGCTCTTCGACATCCCGCAGGCCGAAGGCACCGCCAAGGGCAAGGCGCTCGACATCGCGCAGCTCTCGCCGGTCGCGGGCTTCGACGCCAACTACTCGGGCTCGTCGAACTACAAGGACATCGCCGGCGCCGACGTCATCATCGTGACCGCAGGCGTGCCGCGTAAGCCCGGCATGACGCGCGACGACCTGGTCGGCATCAACGCCAAGGTCATCGGCGCCGTTGGCAAGGGCATCAAGGAAAACGCGCCCAACGCCTTCGTCATCGTCATCACCAACCCGCTCGATGCGATGGTCGGCCTGATGCAGGAAGTCACCGGCTTCCCGGCCAACCGCGTGGTCGGCATGGCGGGCGTGCTCGACAGCGCGCGCTTCCGTCTTTTCCTGGCCGAGGAGTTCAAGGTCTCCGTGCAGGACGTCACGGCCTTCGTGCTGGGCGGCCATGGCGACACGATGGTGCCGCTGGTGCGCTACTCGACGGTCGCCGGCATTCCGCTGCCCGATCTGATCAAGATGGGCTGGATCACGCAGGAGAAGCTCGACAAGATCGTCCAGCGCACCCGCGACGGCGGTGCGGAAATCGTGGGCCTGCTGGGCAACGGCTCGGCCTTCTACGCGCCTGCCGCGTCGGCGATCTCGATGGCCGAGGCCTATCTCAAGGACCAGAAGCGCGTGATCCCGTGCGCCGCCCTGCTGAACGGCGAATACGGCATCAAGGGCCTCTACATCGGCGTGCCGGTCGTGATCGGCGCGGGCGGCGTGGAGAAGATCGTCGAAGTGTCTTTCAACGCCGATGAAAAGGCGATGTTCGACAAGTCGGTCACGGCCGTGAAGTCGCTGGTGGAAGCCACGAAGAAGATCGTCGCCGCCGGTTAAGTCGGCAGGGTCCCTGAAAGACCTCAAAAGCTTCACTAGTCCGTCGTTGCCAAGGCCTCGCGGCACTCATAGAGTGCCGCGAATGCTTGTAAGTTGCGATTTGCAACCCACTTGTGATTGCACGCTTCTTGCTCCCATTCCGGGAACGGCCAGCGATAGGATTACATGAATATCCACGAGTACCAGGCCAAGACTTTGCTGGCCAAATTCGCCGTCCCCCTGCTTCAGGGCGGCGTTGCCTATACCAAGGACGAAGCGATGGACGTGGCCCGCAAACTGGGCACCCCCGTCACTGTCGTTAAGGCGCAGATCCATGCCGGCGGGCGTGGTGCCGGCCGGTTCAAGAACGATCCCAACGGCAAGGGCGGCGTCCGCGTGGTGAAATCGGTGGAAGAGGTCGGCGCCAGCGCCGCCGCCATGCTGGGCCATGAGCTGGTCACCAAGCAGACCGGTCCCGCCGGCAAGGCCGTGAAGCGCCTCTATATCGAGCAGGGCTGCGACATCAAGCGTGAGCTCTACATCTCCCTGCTGGTCGACCGGAAGATGGGCCGCATCGCCGTCGTCGCCTCCACCGAAGGCGGCATGGACATCGAGGCCGTCGCGCACAACACGCCCGAGAAGATCATGACGCAGGACATCGATCCTGCCGCCGGCTACCAGGGCTACCAGGGGCGCAAGATCGCCTTCGGACTCGGCCTCGCCGGCAAGCAGGTGGGTGCATTCACGACCCTGCTGGGCAATCTCTACAAGGCTTTCGTCGAGCTCGACTGCTCGCTGATCGAGATCAATCCGCTGGTCGTGACCGGCGCGGGTGACCTCGTGGCACTCGATGCCAAGATGAACTTCGACGACAACGGGCTTTACCGGCATGCCGATCTCGAGGCGCTGCGCGACCTCGACGAGGAGGATCCGGCCGAGACCGAGGCCGCCAAGTATGCGCTGAACTACGTGAAGCTCGACGGCCAGATCGGCTGCATGGTGAACGGCGCGGGCCTCGCGATGGCCACGATGGACATCATCAAGCTCTA
>CAIWTJ010000062.1 GCA_903915535.1 Enhydrobacter aerosaccus | reverse complement strand
GCCCGACGCCATGGTGCTCGACCCCAAGATCCCGATGTTCGCGGACGGCAAGAAGGTCCATCCGATCAATCACGAGGGCAAATACTTCAAGGTGCGCGGTCCGATCAACGCGCCGCGCTCGCCTCAGGGAAGAGTCCCGATCGTTCAGGCCGGCGGCTCGCCGCGCGGCATGCTGTTCGCGTCGCGCTGGGCCGACACGATCATCACCGAGGGCGGCGGCAGCGTCGCCAACATGAAGGCCTATCGCGACAAGATCCGCGAGCAGGCCAAGGGCTGGGGCCGCAACCCCGACGACATCAAGCTGCTCTTCCTCTGCCATCCGATCGTCGACACGACGATGGAGGCCGCCCGCGAGCGCGCGCGGCTCGAGGCGCTGGCGGCGGAGCGCGACACCGACATGCTGCTGTCGAGCATGTCGCGCCTCACCGGCATCGACTTCTCGCAGTTCCCGCTCGACGAGCCGATCCCCGACAACCTCACCACCAACGGCCACCAGTCGGCGCTCGCCAAGTGGATCGGCAACACGCCGCGCTCGGTGATCACGAGCTACGCGCGCAAGGGCGGCATCGACTACACCGGCACGCCCGACCATGTCGCGGGCCTGATGGCCGAGGTCATGCAGGAGGTGGGCGGCGACGGCTTCCTGTTCTTCAACAGCTACTTCGACCGCCGCTACGTGATGGAAGTGTGCGACGGCCTCGTGCCCGAACTTCAGCGCCGCGGCCTCACGCGCAAGGCGTACGCGCACCAGCACTTGCGCGACAACCTGCTGGAGTTCTGAGGTCGCGCCTGTTGCCCACCCTTCGAGACGTGTCCCTTCGGGCCGCTCCTCAGGGTGAGGTTGGTAGTGGCCGCACGACCTCACCTTGAGGAGCGCGAAGCGCGTCTCGAAAGGTGGGAACGCGCACTGCGCCAGAGCGCCGACGGTTTTCACGGTTTATATGCGGTGCCGGGAGCGCCTAAACGGGCTCGATGCAGCAGAATCGGGCTTTCTCGCATTGAAGGCTTCGACCTAAACGGATCAAAACGGACATAAACCGCTCGAAAACGGCTTTTACATCAGTTGCATCGCGCAAGCGTTGCTGGCTCGCCCGTGGGGCGATGCTGCCCGAACTCTCCGACATGGTTGCCTCCGATGGATGACGTTGGAGCATCACCATAGGAGCGTCCGCGCCGATCGCGCATTACGGTCGTTATATCGAACATATCGTTGGCCGGCTTGAAACGAATGTGTCGGACGTCCTGCCCGCCAGGGCGTCCGGCAGACCTCCGTCGAAACGAAATCCGAAGGAGGCTCTACGTCGCCTTGTCCGCGGCCAGCACGGCATCGAGCTCGGCCGGATCGCACTTGATGGTGACACCGGCGCGCTCGATCTGAAGTTTCATCGGCGAGCGGCTGTCGAGGTCGTCCCAGCCGCGGTTGCGCGCCTCGTTCATCTCCTCGAGCACGAGATTGCAGAGCCGCATCGGCACGCCCAGCTCGCGCCCGAGGTTCACGGCGAGCGAGACGTCCTTGTGCGCGAGCTTGAGCGCGAAGTCGGGCGGCGAATATTTGTCGGCCAGGAAGTGCTTGGGCAGGCGGTCGAAGGTGCGGCTGCGGCCCTGCGCGCCCTGGCGCACGGCCTTCCACAGCGCCGTGGGTTCCATGCCGGCCTTCACGCCCATTGTGAAGACCTCCGCGAGCGCGGTCTGGATGGCGTAGCCCGCCATGTTGTGCACCAGCTTGGCGACCGACGCGCTGCCGACCGGGCCGATGTACGCCGCCTGATCGCCGATCGCGTCGAGCACCTTCTTGTGCTTCTCGTAGACTGCCTTGTCGCCGCCCACCCAGATGGCGAGCTTGCCGGTCTCCGCGCCCTTGGGACCGCCCGACACGGGCGCGTCGAAAGCGAAGGCCTTCTTCTCGGCAAGGGCTGCGTTCACCCTGCGCATCATTGCCTGGCTGTTGGTCGAGAGATCGAAGTACGCCATGTCCGCATGCGCGCCGGCCAGAAGTCCGTCCTTGCCGAACACGACCTTCTCGACATCCGGCGGTCCCGGCAGGCTGGTGAAGACGATGTCGCATTGTTCGGCGACGGCCTTCGGCGTGTCGGCCCATTCGGCGCCGGCCTCGAGATGCTTCTTGGCGGAGTCGCGGCGGATGTCGTTGACCACGAGCTTGTACTGCGACTTCTGCAGATTGGCGGCCATGAAGGCCCCCATCGTGCCGAGGCCGATGAACCCGATCTTCATGATTTCCATCCCTTCGTCTCGATTGTTTGGCCTTCAATATCATAGCCGACATTTGCACGACATCTCGCCGGGTGGACCGATATTCTGTAGCGATCGATCCAGAATCATGGTTCAGTGTCGCCATGACATTGGCGGTCAAGGCCCTGACGTTCGACACCGGCGGCACGATCCTCGACTGGCATCGCGGGATCACGGCGGCGCTGGCGGCCACCGGCGCGCGGCGCGGCGTGACCGCGGACTGGGCGGCGATCACCAACAACTACCGCCGCCGCGCGCTGCGCGGCATGACCAAACAGGTCAATCCGGCCTTCAACATCGACGGCGTCCATCGCCGCGTGCTCGACGAGCTGGCGGCGGAGCACGGCTGGTCGTCCTTCACCGAGGAGGATCGCGTCGGCATCCAGCGCGCCTGGCACGCGCTCGACGCCTGGCCCGACTTCGTGCCGGCGCTCGGCCGCCTGCGCCGCAAGCACGTCGTGGCTTCCTTCACGATCCTGTCGACGGAGCTGATCGTCGACGTGTCGCGGCGCAACGGCTTCGCCTGGGACGCCGTCGTGTCGTGCGAGATGATCGGCAGCTACAAGACCAACCCCGAGGCCTACACGACCTGCGCGAAGTGGCTGGGCTACCGGCCCGACGAAATCCTGATGGTCGCCTGCCACAACTTCGACCTGCTGGCGGCGCAGAAGGTGGGCTACCGAACTGCGTTCGTGCGCCGCCCCGACGAGTGGGGCGCGGCCGGGCCGCCGGACCCGACGCCCGATCCGGGCCTCGACCTCGTTGTCGACGGCTTCGCCCAGCTTGCCGACGCGTTGGGCTGCTGAATGGCCGTCGAGCATCTCAACATCGATCTGCTGAAGGCGCTGCCCGACGACGGGCCGGTCGCGATGCTGAACCTGATGCGCTTCCGTGAGCGCTCGCTCGACGGCAACGGCAGCGGCTGGGACGCCTACCTGCGCTACAGCGCGCTCACCATCAAGCTCATCAAGAAGGTGGGCGGCACCATCTTCTGGGCGGGCGAAGCGCAGGCCGTGGCGCTGGGCGTGCCCGAGGCGCATCGTTGGGACTATGTCGCGCTCGTGCGCTATCCCTCGCGCGCGGCGTTCCTCGAGATGATGGCCTCGGCGGAATACGCGGCGTCGAACGTCGAGCGGGAGAACGGCTGTGCCGACCATGCCATCGTGGCGGTACGGGAGACCTACAACGGACTGAGGAGAGATCCATGACCAGGATGATCGCGATCGTGATGCTGGCCTTTCTGACGGGCCTTGGTGCTGCGCACGCAGCCGACGACCGGGGACCCGCCACGGGCACGAAGATGCTCGATATCGGCACGCCGCCCGACCAGACCGGCACACCGCGCACCATGGCGTCGCTGATGGGCGAGAAGGGCATGGTGTTCCTGTTCTTCCGTTCCGCCTCCTGGTGACCCTATTGCCAGGCTCAGCTCGTGGAGCTGAATGGAGGCGTCAAGGAGATCGAGAAGCGTGGCTACAAGCTGGCTGCGCTGTCGTACGACCCGACGGATGTGCTGCAGGGCTTCACCGAGAAGCGCGGCCTGTCGTTCGCGTTGCTGTCGGACCCGAAGTCTGAAGTGATCGACCGCTACGGTCTGCGCGATCCGGCCTATCCCGTGGGCAACAAGGCCCATGGCGTGCCGAAGCCGGTGATCTTCATCGTCGCCCGCGACGGCACGATCTTGGCCAAGCTGTTCGAGGAGAGCTTCAAGAACCGCCCCTCGCTCGCGCTCCTGCTCGAGACGATCGACAAGGCGAAGTAAGATAGCTGCCATCGGTGCGGAACAGGGCTGTTCCGCACCGTAGTGCTGGCTCGACTGGCAGGCCTTTTGCAAGATGCCGGTCATGAACAATCGTCCTTTCCATCTCGCCTGGTTCCTCGGCCAGAGTTTCGCTTCCAAGAACTGGCGCTCGATGTGGGCGGGCAGTGCCTCCGACGTCCAGCGCTGGATGATGCCCGACATCTTCATCGACCTCGCCAAGGGGATGGAGCGCGGCTGTTTCGACTACATGATCATCGAGGACTCCTCGAACGTGCCCTATACCTACAAGGGCAATCACGACACCTATCTGCAGTACGCCCAGGGCACGCCCAAGCTCGACCCGCCGGTCCTCGTGCCATACCTGGCGCAGGCCACGACGCATCTCGGGATCGTGCCGACGCTCTCCGTCTCGGAATATCCGCCGTACCTGCTGGCGCGCCTGATCAATTCGCTGGACCACGTCACCGAGGGCCGCGTCGGCTGGAACTGCGTCACCGGCTCGAACGACGGCACGGCGCAGAACTACGGCCACGACAAGCACCGGCCGCACGACGAGCGCTACGAGGTCGCCGACGAATTCGCCGATGTCGTGACCCGGTTGTGGGAGGCGTGGGAGCCCGATGCGATGGTGCTCGATCCCAAGATTCCCATGTTCGCGGACGGCAAGAAGGTCCATCCCATCCACCATGAGGGCAAATACTTCAAGGTGCGCGGGCCGATCAACGCGCCGCGCTCGCCGCAGGGCAGGGTGCCGATCGTGCAGGCCGGCGGCTCGGCGGCGGGCAAGAAGTTCGCGTCGAAATGGGCCGACACCATCATCACCGAAGGCAGCAACGTCCAGAAGATGAAGGAGTATCGCCAGGAGGTGCGCCGCAACGCGGCCGCCATCGGGCGCAATCCGGACGACATCAAGCTGCTGTTCCTGTGCTCCCCGATCGTCGACACCACGATGGAAGCCGCGCAGGAGCGGCGCAGGCTGCAGCAGGAAGACTCGCTGAAGCACGTCGAAATGCAGCTCTCCGGCATGTCGCGCCTGACCGGCATCGACTTCTCCAAGTTCGACATGGACGAGCCGCTGCCGATGACGCTCACGACCAACGGTCACCAGTCCTCGCTCGCCCGGTGGCTGGGCAAGCCGCTGCGCGAGATCGTGCGCACCTACGCCAGCAAGGGCAGCCTCGACTACACGGGCACGCCCGATCACGTGGCGGGCGTGATGCAGGACGTCATGCAGGAAGTGGGCGGCGACGGCTTCCTGATCTCCGACACGCCGATCGAACGGCGCTCCATCATGGAGATCTGCGACGGGCTGGTGCCGGAGCTGCAGCGCCGCGGCCTGACCCGCAAGGCCTACGCCCACAAGCACCTGCGCGATAACCTCCTGGAATTTTGAGGCTTTCGGCACGGCGCCTGCGTCTTGCGGACCGTATTCATCGGCAGCGAAGCGCATCAGGCGTGGTACTGAGGGGCCCGGAATACTTCCCTCTCGGATGGCTTGCATTGCGGCCGCCTCGGCCCGCGCGGGCAGGTCGGCGTCCCAAGAGCACCATCTCTGGGGCCAACGAGGAGACCTGCGATGACTGAGTGCGAGCGGTTGGTGAACGAACTTCAGTCCCGCATGCGGGAACTTAAATTGGCGACCTCCGCGGCGGCAAAGCCCGGAGCGACCGACAAGGCCAACGCGCGGTTGGAAGAAGCGTCGCGGGTGTTCCACGATTTCCGCGAGCGCATTCGTCCGATCGTCAACGAGACCGGGACGCCCAAGGACAAGATCGACATGGCGAAATGGCAGGAGCCGCGGGCCCTTCGGCCCACGGGTTGACGATCAGAACGTCCTGACGCGGGGCGGCGCGAGCGTCTGCTCGACGATGTTCCGCATCAGGAGCACCAAGGCGGCATTGGCGTCGGCGGGAATGCCGTCGCAGGCGGCGATGAGGCCGCCACCGCCGCCGTCGACCAGGCCCAGGCCGACTCCGACATGGTGCAGCGCCACTTCCTCCTCGGGCGTGTGGCAGAGGCTCGCATCTTTTTTCAGCAAGGCAAGGCCCGCCACGACCCCGTAGGCGCCGATGTTGGAGCTGGTGCCGACGGCCAGCACGTCGGTCGGCACGACCGAGAAGACTCCGCCGCCGCACGGCGTCTTGGCGGCCATCGTATGGTCGGGCAGGCGCCTTTCCAGTTCCGCATGGACCTTGCCGAAGCCGATCTCGTTGCCGCCGTCGCCGATCGCGAGCGTGGGTTTGCCGAGCCTCGTGGCGGTCGTGAAGATCGTGTCGACGTTGGCGCGGTGCGGCGAGCGGCTGACGCCGGTGACGCCGTAGATGAAGCCGTTCCGGTTGCCGCCCAGCCGTTCGATCGCCACGAACAGGTCGTGCTTCTCCGCGATCTTCACCTGCTGCGCGGTGTCGCCCAGCACGAGCGGCAATACCTCGATGTCGAGGCCGGCGCGTTTGGCCAGCATGGCGATCGGCGGCAAGGCGTCGGGATCGGTGTAGATCGTGACCGTATGGCCGATCCTCGCGAGCGCCGCCGCCAGCACGACCGAACCGAAGGGCCCGTCGTTCTCGCCGACCGGCATGTGGTTGGGCACCGCCGCGCCGGTGACGATGGCGATGCTGCAGGGCGCGCGGTCGAGCAGGCGCGCCGCCGCCAGCACCAGCGGCTCGGGCGAGATCTCGCGGGCCACTTCGTACAGCACCCATTTCTTGCCGCGCGGCATGCCGGTGCGGCGCATCTCGATGTTGATCAGCTTGTCGATATTGTCGGCGGCGATTTCCATGATCAGCTTTCCTGCAGGCGGATGCATTTGGCCCAGTGCGCGGGGCCGAGCGGATATTGCGGCGGATCGACCTTGGCGCACTCGTCGATCGCGATCGGGCAGCGCGTGCGGAAGCGGCAGCCCGACGGCGGATTGGCAGGATTGGGCAGGTCGCCCTTCAGGATGATGCGTTGACGCTGGGTCTCGACGTCGGGATCGGGCACCGGCACCGCCGACATCAGCGACTTGGTGTAGGGATGCGCGGGTGCGGTGTAGATCTCTTCCTTGCCGGCCATCTCGACGATCTTGCCGAGATACATCACGGCCACCTGGTCGCTGATGTGGCGCACGACCGAGAGATCGTGGCTGATGAAGATGTAGGTGAGGCCGAGCTTCTCCTGCAGGTCCTGCAGCAGGTTCACGATCTGCGCCTGGATCGAGACATCGAGCGCCGACACCGGCTCGTCGCAGATGATCAGCTCCGGCTCCACGGCGAGGGCGCGGCAGATCGCGACCCGCTGCGCCTGGCCGCCGCTGAGTTCATGCGGGTAGCGTTCGAAGAGGGAGCCCGAGAGGCCTACCATGTCCAGCAGCTCGCGGATGCGGCCGGCGCGCGCCGTGCCGCGGAACAGGCCGTGGATGTCGAGCGCCTCGCCCACGAGATCGCCGATCGGCATGCGCGGATTGAGCGAGGCGTGCGCATCCTGGAAGATGATCTGAAGCTTGCGCCGCATCCGGCGCAGGTCGCGCTTGTTCACCTGGCAGAGGTCGGTGCCGTCGAACAGCACGCGGCCCGCCGTTGCGCGCACGAGCTGGAGAATCGCATAGCCGGTCGTCGACTTGCCGCAGCCCGACTCGCCCACGAGTCCCAGCGTGCGGCCTTTCTCGACCTTGAACGAGACGCCGTCGACGGCCTTCACCGTGCCCGGAGCGTCGACCCGGCCGAAGTGGACGTCGAGATCCTCGACTTCGAGCAGCGTGCTCATGGGGCGCGGCTTCCGGGCGTCAGGTCGGCGAGGCAGCGCGCCCAGTGATCCGCGCCGAAGTCGCGGCGCTCGGGCGGCACCGTCTGGCAGGCGGGCACGGCGACGCGGCAGCGCGACAGGAACGGGCAGAGGGGGATCGGCTCGATCAGGCTGGGCGGCATGCCTTCGATCGGCGTCAAGCGGCGCGCGCCGGTGCCGTCGACGCGGGGCGTCGAGCCCATGAGGCCGAGCGTGTAGCCGTGGCTGGGGCGATGGAACAGTTCGCGGATCGGGCCGGACTCGACCACGTTGCCCGCGTACATGACGTTCACCTTGTCGCAGAGGCCCGCGACGACGCCGAGATCGTGGCTGATCCAGATCACCGAGGTGCCGCGCTCGCGCGTGAGCCGCTTCACCAGG
>CAIWTJ010000061.1 GCA_903915535.1 Enhydrobacter aerosaccus | reverse complement strand
GGGCCGGGACGCTGCGGTAGATGGGGCCTCCGCGCCCCGGCCCGTTGCATCACCGTCCCGCAAGGGACATTCGAAGGCACAACAGAGGCCAGTAATCTCAAGTTAAAACTGGTCCGACAAAACAGGGCGGGTCAGGGGGCCTTCCTGCCATCAGCCGTGATGTACTTTTACTCCGGCCAGCCGATGCAATTTTACTCCGGCGTTGACATCGAGAGAGGCTTAGCTATTTACAGCGTTCTAGGGATCATCGTGCGCCCGATGTAGTTGATGGTTCCAGCGTCCTCCGGTGCCGGCGTTACTCCTGGCTCAACTCGCTCGCCGCTACCATCCGGTCGTAGGCCGTCTCCACCACGATCTGCGCCGCGTCCCTCGGGTCCTCCGCGTCCCTCAGATTCACCTCGAGATTGTCCGCCTGTTCCTCCCGGTCCAGATTCGGGTTCGACAGGAACCACTCGGTCGCGTGCGCCACCGCCTTCTCGCCCGACCCCAGTAGCCGGTTCACCGCGTTCTCCACGTCCGCCCGCTCCGGCTGGCTCGGTGACATCGGTTTCTGCACCCGCACCTGATCCTTCTCGAATCCCCAACTCGCTAGGCTCGCGAGGTAGCTCACGCTCGGGTCGACGTCCGCCCTCGCCTCCAGCAGCCACGACAGGGCGGCTTGGTTCACCGGCAGCTTGTTCGACGGTGCTTCGTTCGTCTCGGACCTCCTGAAGCCTTCCGATCCGTGTTTCTCGAGATACCGCGCCGCGAATTCCAGATTCTCGGCGAGCCGAATTGCCTTGGGATTGCTCGCTCGTTTAGCGCGCAGCTTCGCCGCTAGCTCCCTCGCCAATTCTATTCGACGGCTTACAATTGACTGGGGTGGCGTGCGCATTATGTAATCTTGGCGAGGCTGTCGGCCGGTATCGCCTTCAATATTTCGAGCACTTTCATTGGGGCTTGCGTGTGCGCCACATGTTTATGCTCTTGGATGCAATCCACCAAACCGCGGCGATGCCGACCAGGAAAGCAATTCCGAGAGCTTCGGAAATCCATTGTCCGAGCAGGTAATTCAGCACTTCAACCGGGTGTGAGATGAATGCCCAGACCCACTGGCCTAGAGGGACAAGCCATCCCCAGACAAGCCACGCTAGCCCGATGGTAATGCCTATACCTGCGCCAATGTTTTTCATGCCGCAATCTCCCCGTGAAGCTCGGCTGGCGCCGGGCGGGTGATTGCGCGCGAACACGAGGAACGACACGCCCCACGTATTTCCCGCGAGGGTGTTGTATTCCGTGAGCCGCCCGACAAAGCGGGGACTCGTGTTCGGCGCGCAAGCGCATCGCTTGACGGCAATCACTCCGCCAAACGACATTTGACTATCTCACGGATCTGACGGGACCGAAAGCGGCGGCACTGCGCCTGCTCAATGTGGGTAAGGAGTACGCGATCCCAACTAGAGCACTAGCTTCGGGAGCTAGGGGCCGGAGGTTCGAATCCTCTCGCTCCGACCAATGGGACAAGGCTTTGTGCCTAGTTTGTGCCGCGCTATGCTCAAACGATAGCGCGGCACATTTCCTTCGAAACACGCCAGTTTCCATCAAGTGCTGGCACACAGCTGACACACTGAGTTGCGCCGATGTTCTCGCGCTTCTGTGCGCCTTCTATGCTGGCCAAGCGTTGGGATCATCCTATTGGGAGGCGAGCACCCGTAAGAAGGATGATGCGGTCGGACAATCGGAGGCCTGTAGAATGCATTGTCACTCTAAAGGCTCATCAGACTAGCCGTTAGTCCTTCGCCATTACGTGATCGCAATATGAGCAAAGATGATTGCTATCCCACGCTACATTTTCAGGCGTCAGCGTCTCCGAGCAGCGAGCGCAATCACCTTCCAAGACAAATTCACAGAGTACACAGCCCTCTTCATCTTCGACGGACAGGTAGGCAGAGCGACCGCATTCCGGGCAATCGTGGACAGGGTAGTAGCCTCCACCACACTCCGAACACCGATAGTCGCGCTCCCGCGCTAGCCTGCCACTCAATATGTCGTCGATATCGACTTGATGGGTAACAGTACCCACGCGGAGAGTTGCATCTGTGGCACGAACCATTTGGCAGCCCCCCGGACGGACAATTGATTGTCAGACGACTTGAATTCCCCCCGGAGCGATGCCGCTCCGGCCGATATTCGAGCTGAAAGTCCCAGTTATGCTGCTAGCGGCCGATAGTTCTCAGGATCACTACCATCGACTGTAAGCATCTGTAGCTCCGCACTTGGAATGCACCAGCCGGCCATTTCTTCAGCGGAAACCTCGTCCGGAAGGTTTAATCGCTCACGAGCAATCATTCGGATAACGAACTCCGCGTTCTGCTCAATGGGCGTGTCACCTCGTTCCCACCTTCCAATTGTTTGATGGTCCTTCTTCACAAGTGCCGCCAGCTCAGCCTGGGTCATCCCCATTTCTGTGCGCAGGAATCGAATCTCCTTTGGCAGCATGCCGTGCGGACGTTTGATGATCATTGTAGCAAGCAAGCGATGAAGGCCGCGAATGTTGGGGATTTCGAGTACCTCATCACCCGCATCGTCAATGGACCGCTTGATGCCCTCAATGAGGACATTGTCCAATCCGCACTCGGTGTAGTGATACTTTTCCATCTCGTCCTACCTATCTCTTCGTATCTGCTATCTCGTTATCTAAGTCGAATAGGACCGTTCATCCTTCCACATGAGCGACACAACTTTTACGCTTGGGTCTGTCGGATGTGGAATGACAACGGCCACTAGAGTTCGCGAGAATGAGTTCGGCGTGGTTCCCTCCAATTCGTATTTATAGAGATTCCGTTGAGTCGCCGGTTTCGGCTCCTTAAGAACGTGCCCGAACTTCAGCAGGTGAAGAATGTCACCCGACTGGAGGTCCCGTTCCTCGAGTCGCTCTCTCACATGATTCGTCAGAAGAAGGCTCAGTCGATCATGCGTTCCATAAGCGCGAATGCGGAGGGTCGCTTCGGCCGGCGTCCATTTCATGAGTGGGATATATCACCATGATACATCTATTCAAGCCAACGTCAGGTAATACCTTGAAGTTGCCATAGACTGTTGCCGATTTGCCCGAGAGAAATTCCCTAAGCGTAACAAGGACTTACTATCGCCGAGCCAACATATGGCGAACGCTCCCAGCGAAATAAGCTCTTCCGGAAGGCGCCAAGTGGCCCAGTGAGGCCAATTCCATAGCGATTAGCCGAAGGCTGCGCGCCTTTCCGCTCTTTGCCGACCTCCGGGCCAATCGCTTAGCCGCGGCAATCGCTTCCAGAGGCACGGCCTTACGCCCTTCACAGCGGCCAGTTGCCGCTCGCTTGCGCTCGCGCGCATGACGAAGCTTGGCCACGAGCGCTGCCTTTTCGAATTGGCTTACAGCGCCCAGGATTTGTCGAACGAGCTCGGCAGTGGGCGAAGGGTCGGTGAAGTAGTTCGGAGCGTCCACCGGCACCAGCTCAATCCCACGAGCTTGCAGCAGGGCATGGCCAGTCAGCTGGACAGCTAGGTCACGGGCGAAGCGGCTGGCGTTCTCGACCAGCACGACCCCGACCTGATTGGCGTCGCAGTAGGCCAGCAACTCCGCGAAGCCCGGCCTGCTATCGACGGGGTCCGCACCGGAGACCGCAGCATCATAGAACGACGTCGCAATGTCGTACCGGCCACGCGCATAGGCGTCGATCGCCTCGGCTTGCCGCCGCTGGCTATCCTTGTCCGGACCCACGTTGGCCGCGCTGCTTGTCCGATAGTAGGCAACCGCCGCGCGCTTCTTTGTCGCCATAAGCCCATCTCCACGGGTTTTCATGGCATTATATGTAAACTATCCGAAGAATGTTTACAATCGAAACCCTTACGCCGGGCACTCAGGCCACGGCCAAGGCCTCGTTCGCCAGCGTGATGAGCCGGCGATGCGCGTGTTGAACAGCATCAAGCGCCGGTTCTTCGTTGTCCTGCATCTCGGTGACATGGCAAACGATCTGAGGGGAAGCCATCGCCACCGCCATTGCGCAGCTGTTCGCACAAGAACTGAAGGGCCACTATGACTTGCATTAAAGAACTGCAAGCAAGAATCGCGCAGGCGAACGAGCTTCTGAAGAAGGAACTGCCGCCGCGCGATCGACTGCGGGTGGCCGGGCTGAAGCTTCTCGACCAGAAGCGAATCGAAATTCGCAAGAAATTCCCGGAACTGGACCAGCCAAAGGTGACGGTGCACTAGGGCACTTGTGGTGCCGGCTCGCTAGCCCAACCAGCCCGCTCCCCGCACGCTGCTCCTGAAGCGGAGGAGGACGGGCGCCGTTCTCATCTTCTTGATCGCAGGATAGGCGAAGGTGAGTGCCAGCGCATCGCCATTGTCCGGGCTGGCCAGACCGCGCTTGCGCATATGCTCCTTCTTCTCCAACTGGATAGAGTCGTTCGCATCGTATCCATACTCGACGTTGCCCAGATCCGCGGTCAATTCGGGATCGTCTCGAGTGCAGCCGGCGCGCAGCCAGTCCTTCATAAAGCCCCACATCTCAGCGCGCTTATTGGCGTATTTCGCGCCGCTGTCGTGCGTCGAGCGATCGGGGCCGGCCGAGAAGTCCACCGCAACAAGGCCAGGGCAGCCAAGCTGCTTCAGGCGATCGAAGACGCCCCACCCCATGCCCGTGGCGTCGATGAATACTGCCTGGGGGCCGCGCGCGATAACTTCTTCCATGATCCGCCCAGCCAGCGCCATAAGATCGGCAATCCTCAGTTTGACCGGAGGGATTGAGCGAGCATCCGCGCCGCGCCTGAAATAGATCACGCTTTGGTCCGCGCCGTGGCGAGCGATGTCCACGCCCATCACCAGTGGCGACGTCATGTCGGAAACAAGCTGCCGCTGGCGAGCGCCGTCGATCCGCTCGGAGTCGATGAACTGCATGGATCCAGCCCGAGGGAATACACCCCGGACGCGCACCCGCACGAAGTCACTATCCTCGCCGTAATCCTTCACCCATTCGTCGATCAGCGCCTTGTTCGTCATCGTGACCGAACGGCTGTCGATCTGCTTGTTGTCCCAGCGATGCGCGAACCGGCCGCCGGCGAAGCATTCGCGGAAGCGCCCCACACTCTTGGTCGGGTTGCCGAAAACCGCCCAGAACAGTTCGGTGTGCGAGTCCGTCAGCGCGCCTTCGATGGTTTCCCAAACGGCATCCGGGATTGCCGATGCCTCATCGAATAGCACGAAGGCCCGCTTGCCCTTGTTGTGCAGTCCGGCGATGGCTTCGGTGTTGTTCTCGCTCCAACTGATCGCATCGACCCGCCAGGTCTTCTCGTGATTCGGCAGCGCCGAATAGAGCGCGGTAGCAGTCAGAGTGAACCACGAGCGGTTGATTGCCATGGCATGCCACTTCGCCAACTCCGGCCATGTCTTGGTCCGAAGCTGCCCCTCAGTGTTGGCCGTGACGACGCCTCGGGTGTCGGCCACCGTGGCGAGCGCCCAATGGACGATCCACGCCACGAGCGCCGACTTGCCAATGCCGTGGCCAGAAGCGACCGCCTCGCGGAGCGCGGCGTCGGTGGTCAGCAGCCCGTTGCCAAGCCGCTCCAGAACGTCCTTCTGCCAGTCCTCCGGCCCATCCTCGAGGGCGAGCGGCCCGGGCTCCCCCCACGGGAAGACGAACGACACATAGCCGAGCGGATCGAAGCGGAAGGCCCCGATCTCCTCATGCAATCGCTTCTGGTGGCTAGCCGCGAGGGACATTGCGCGCCCTCTCTCCCGCCGCGGCCAAGGCCTCGAGCAGCACGTCTGTGCCGCCGTGCTGAACGTCGATCTTGTCGCCGTAGATCTTGGGTAGCATCTTGGAGAGGAGCCACTTCCGGGTGTCGACGCGAAGCCTGTCCCGCTGAGGGTCGCCCGCCTTGTCGTCCGAGATGTCAACCAAACCGTCCGCCAACTGCTCGTACCCCGAAAGCCTCGCGCGCGCGTACTGGTCGGAAAACTCCTTGTTGTTATCTCGCCAAGACAGAACGGTTGACCACGACGGCATCCCTTCCCCGCCGCAAACCGAACGCAGCGACCTGCCCGAAGCAAGCTCGTCGCATATCTTCTGCGCCAATTCGGGCGTATATTTTGACGGTCGGCCGTGCGGCTTCTTGGTCTTCTTCATCGCGGTCATGCGGCCGACCTCCGGCTCGCTCGATACGCCTTCTGACGCTCGTCGGCGGCGGCTTTCGAGCTGCCCGCCTTAGCAACTTCGATCGCTACGACCATGGCAATGGCGGCGATAGGGATTGCGGCTATGGGCATGGGGCTCTCCATCGAAGGGGCGCAGCGTCATCCGACGCGGCACATTATGGTTCTAGTCTATCATCAGACGGCTCTCATCGCATCGTCCTACGCTCTCAGCATCACGCGGCGCCTTGCTGTGGCCAGCCGTCGGGCAGGTAGTCGCGCTGCCAGCTCACCTGGTCGGAGCGCGAGTGATAGCGATAGGTCTTCTGGTCGAACCATAGGCCAATCTTTCCTTCGAAGTCGCCGTTGCGCTGTTTGGCTACGTTCATGATGACGCCGGGTCGCTGCTGTTTGAGTGCTGCGGCCTGGTCGGTGTTACCGCTGCGTTCAAGCTCTGCGACTTGGTCCTCGTGCTTGCGGTCGCGCCATACCGAGATGATGTTGAAGGCATTGGCCCCGATTTCCATTGCGCCCTTGATGTCCTCCGTGGCCGGAGCGCCGCGGTCCCGCTCGCCCTTCTTCGCGTGAGCGACGAGATGGACATGGACGTTCGATTTCATCGCCCATTCGACGATGCGGAAGATGACCGCCTCCTGGGTGTTGTAGTCGTCGCCAGCAACGCCCAGGCGCATCAGGCTGTCGATAATAAACTGGTCGCAGCCATATCGCGCGCGGCCATAGTCGAAAAGGCGCAGCATCTCGTCGATCTTCTGCTTGCCGGTGTGGTCGTAAAGCAGCAACCCATCCTGCAACCACGATAGCGCAGCGCGGGTGGCAGCCTCGGTCGGCCTGTCCGTGCCGATCACCTGCTTGCACATGCGCTTCAGCGTGAAGGCCGGGTGCATCTCGAGGCTGGATAGGCAGACGCGACTACCCTGCTTCCGCCAATCCACCGTGCAGTCGCTGAGGAGCTGCGTTTTCCCGGCGCCTGAGTCGCCGGTCCAGACCGTGACCTCGGCCGGTCGGAAGGCGAGCTTGCCATGCAACGCGCCGTAGGGGGTGCGAAAGCCGATATGCTCGCCCGCTCGGGGCCAGAACAGCGCCACCACCTTGTCGGCGTACTCAGTCGGCGAACGCAGCCCAGACACCTCGAACCATTTCGCGGTGTCGATTGCGTCGTCCATGTCGGCCTTCGATATGCCGTCGACCAAGCACAGGTTGGCGTCCTTGCGCGGCATCTTCACCCGCAGGCAGCGATGCAGGCCCAGCCGGCTCGCAATTTCGTCCGCCGCCTTGTCGCCCTGCTCGTCCATGTCCGTCGCGAGGTAGATCCGCTCGAACCGCTCCATGCGGTCAAACTCGCTCTCGATCCATTTCTGTTTTCCACCACCGCCACCGCCGAACGGCACCGACATCGCAGGATGCCCGTAGGCCGCCCAGGACAGGGCATCGATCTCGCCTTCGGTCAGCACGATGCTCCGCGCGTTCGAGGGCACCGCCTGCCAGCCGAACAACACCGGCTCGCAATCCTTCTCGGTCGGGACCGGCTTCGCACCATCGACTGAGTCCCGCCGCTTCGCGAGGGCCAGCGTCCCATTGGGCAATAGAAACGGGAAGATGATGGCGCCGCCATCGTCCTCCCCGATCTTGTACGCCTGCAGCACGTCGGCCGGCAGGTTCCGGTCCTCCCGCAGGTAGGCCATCGCGCGGCCCTCGGGCGCCGAGCACTTGGGCTTGCTCGGCCGCTTCCACTCCTGCCGTGGCGCGCTGTACGGCGCCGGGCGCTTGACGCCCAGCCAAGCGCGAATCTCGTCCAGGGCTTCCAATAGGCCGAGGCGCCGCGTGGCCATCCAGAGGTCGATCAGGTCGCCGCTCTCGTCGGTGCCGAAGTCGGCCCACAGGCCAGCCTTCTCGCCCGTCAGATGCACGCCCAGGCTCTTGCCGGCATCGCCCGACGTCGATCCGACGCGCCACTCGTGGCCAACCTTCCGGCCCGCCGGCAAGAGGTGCTCGGCGACAGCTTGCGCGCTGGCTTTCAGCGACTGCTTGAGTTCAACGATGTCGCTCATGCCGCGACCCCCCGCCAAGCCGGATCGTTCCGATATTGCTCCATGGCCTCGTCGGCGTTCTTCGGCACCAGCCCCGTCGTACCCTGCCGCTCGCGGACCTTGATCGCCGCCGTGAACCACGCTTCCGGTCCCTGAATATTCTGGCGCTGCGCTTCAGCCAGCAGCTCGAGGAGCACGTTGTCGCCCGTCTTCTGCCGCCACTTTCCAATCAGGGCACGGCATCGCGCGTTCGGCTTCTTCGTCACGGCCTGTAGCCAGTCGACGCCTTGCGTGAACAGCGCAGCCTTCAGATCTAAACCTGCCGGCGGCGCGGCAGCGCCCGTATCTTTAGATACGGAAAGAGAAGGAAGAGAAGAATGAGAAGGAAGAGAAGAAGGCGAACTTTTGCCGACACCGTTGTCGACCGTCTGCCGCGTTACGTCTCCAGCATGATCACCCTTTATACTCGGCCCGCTTGCATTTTCGGCATGTTCGCCGGTCAGGGTTTTGCCGCCATGGTTGGCGCCTGCTTTGCCGACCCATTTGCCGATATGTTTGCTGATACCTTTGCCGACCACTTTGCCGGACATTTGCCGCTTCGCATTCGTGACATCAGCGCCCATCTTGCCGGCCATCGATCGAGTCCGTCGGATGGCCTCCTCCCGAACCATGCGCCTGTTGAACACCCTGCCCTTGTCATCGATGGAGGCTGCGCCGGTGCGCACGAGCTCATCTACCAAAGCCTGAGTCGTCTCCGAGTTCTCGCCGATCTCACGGCACAGCATCTCGCCGAGATCCTGCTGGTGAGACGGGGCGCCGTCGATCACCACGACCCCGTACTCCGGTGACTCGGCGGCGGCCGGTAGCATGTGGACCGCCCACAATCCTTTCGCGGCCGGCGAGCACCGACGAAGCTTGGGATCGTTCCGCAAATCGTTCCAGTACAGGATCGCGCTGGGATTCAGGCGGCGGCGTTCGGACTTAAGCATGTGCACCGCCCGAATGTGTGTCGTGCCGGCCTCTGGCGTTGGCCAGATCCTCCGAACTGTCAGGCAGACGAATTACACGGCTGGGCAGAACGTACCTGCCGTGCTGGCCGGCAAATTCGCCACCATGTTGCTCGTATTGGGCTTCGATCTTCACGCCCGCCTTCCGTAGCTTGTGCACCGCATCGCCGACGCGCCCCCCGGATAGTCGATCGTAGTGCTGCCAGTCGGGCCGGCCTCGATCATCTCCCCCAGGAAGAACTCGGCGCGCTTGGTCAACTCGAGCGAGAGCGGCTCGCTATAGGCGCTCGTGCTAGTCATCAGGTCGAGCAGCGAACCGGTGGGCAACGGCGCAAGGCCATACTTCGTACTCATGGTTCGAGACCAATTCCGGCCAGCATGTACTCGACGACCGCCGGGTTGAGGGTACCGGCTCGATGCTGCGCCATGACCAGCTTGTAGGTTAACGCTTCGAGCCCGCGATCAGGATTGGCGAAAGCCTGGGCATCACGAGCGGGCTGGCGCGTGACAATCCCGGCTCGGATGGGTACAACGTTTGTGTTCATGGTGATTAGCCTTTGGTCGGGTTGGTTATCGGGGAAACACATTGAACGCGCCCCTCGCCGGGCGCGTTCTTCGTTAGGCAGCATTGGCTGTAAGCAGCTTTTCAAAGCCAGTCGCTGTGACGCGCCGCATGCCTCCAATCTTGACCGACTCGAGTTGCCCCTTCTTGATGAGACGCCACACCGTCGCGTCCGAGCAGCCAAGTTTTTCTGCTATTTCCGGGATGGGATATGCAGCCCTGGTAGCTGCAACATTCGTCCCGGTGCTGGATATGCTCATCGATAAGACCTCCTGCACGGCATTGATGCCGATTGCTGAGGCTATCTGTGCTCAATCAGTTTTCTTTTACATCATCGACATATGATCGACGGTCCTGTCGATCATCGAAGCCTTACGGCATCGGCAAAATAAATTTTTACGTGCGATGGGCGTCGATCATCTGTCGATCATTTCGAACGTCGGCGAGACGGCGCTGTGCCTCGTTCGGCACGGCGTTCTTCGGGCACGACTTCCTTCAACAGGGCCCGCCTACGTCTGACCTTAAGATCGGGGAATGCTTCCTTGGCCATGCCCTCGGTGACCGTCACGCCGGCGTCCAAAGCATCAAACCAAGATCTAAATTCCCCCTGCGAATCTGGCTCACTTGCGGGTGTCGCCGCTGGCAATGTCACCTCGACGTGTCGCCAGCCAACGTCCTTGATTGTCAGAGAATTGGATTCGATTTCCGGAATCGCCTCGAGCACCTCTGCCCGAGCCAACTGTCGGCGTGTTCCGTCGGCTGCAGTCGCCTGCACGACGGCATCGGGAGCTGTCATCGCTGTATGTACAAGTTTGGTGACCTCCGCTTCGGCGGCCTCAATCTTCGCTGTCGCTATGCGTCCGGTTACTATTCGCCGAGCGTCGGCTTGGGGTTTTTGGCGATAATAGTGTTTGTAACACTTGCGCCATTTTGCCCGGACCTCGGCAACGCGAGCGCGCCAGTCAGCAACTTCGTCCATCCATTTGTGGAATGCCGCGTCTGAATCCGGCGCCCCCAAGAAGGTGACGGCGATGGGCTTGTCGTTCCGATCGAAGTCCCAGAGAGGCACGCTGGCCTGGCGAACAACGTAGCGTCGGGCCAGCCACTCTATCTCTTTTCGCCATGACTCCGGCGGCTCGATCTCACCTTCTTGAACCGCAAGCGCCTCTCGGTGCGCCGCAGCGCAGAGCTCGGGCGCAACGTGCCCAGCAAGCTCCTGCAATGTCATTCGTTGTGACATGGCCGCATGATCCTTGCCGCATGAGAGGAGGCGGCGCGGCGGTCGCTGCATGCGGTCAGCGATGATCGGCCCGTCGGCCTGGCCGCGCCCGTCTGCGATGATACACTCTCAGCCTGTGTGGCGCTCGGCCCCTGAGCGGTCCGGTGTTAGGGTCAATGTTGGGGACACTTTTAGTGGTTGGAAATAAATCTCAAGTACCACAACAACTTATGAGAAAAAGCTTGAAGTCCGACATGCTTCCCTTCAGACGGCCGAAGGGGTACACGGCGCGACGGCGATGAGCAACGACGACACCTCCCCCGAGTCCCTCGAGACCGGCGCGATCCAGGCCAAGCTCGAAGGCCTGCGCATCGAGCACCGCGACCTCGACGACGTGATCGATCGGCTGATCGAGAAGCCGCCGTTCGACCAGCTGCAGCTGCAGCGGCTGAAGAAGCGCAAACTCGGGCTGAAGGACCAGATTCTCCGGTTGGAAAGCCAGCTCATTCCCGACATCATCGCCTGAGAGATGGCAAAAGCGTCAAAGAAGGCCGCCAAAGCGCCGGGTAAGCCCGTTGTCGGCATCATCATGGGCAGCCAGTCCGACTGGTCGACCATGCACCACACCGCCGACACGCTGGCGGCGCTCGGTATTCCCTGCGAGACCCGTATCGTCTCCGCCCACCGCACGCCCCGGCGGCTGGTCGCCTATGCCTCCGGCGCGAAAGCCCGTGGCCTGAAGGTGATCGTCGCGGGCGCCGGCGGGGCCGCCCACCTGCCCGGCATGACCGCCTCGATGACGCCGCTGCCGGTGCTGGGCGTGCCGGTCGAGAGCGCGGCGCTGAAGGGCATGGATAGTCTTCTTTCCATCGTGCAGATGCCGGCCGGGATTCCCGTCGGCACGCTGGCCATCGGCCGCGCCGGCGCGATCAATGCCGCCCTGCTGGCCGCCAGCATCGTGGGCCTCGGCGATGCCCGGGCGATGGCCGCGGTCGAACGCTGGCGCGCCAAGCAGACCGATGCCGTGGCGAAGGCGCCGAAAGACGACGCTCCGCCCGCGCATCGCTGAAGATGGCCGCGCCGAAAATCCTGCCGCCGGGTTCGACCATCGGCATCCTGGGCGGCGGCCAGTTGGGCCGCATGACCGCGCTCGCCGCGGCACGACTGGGTTACAAGACCATCGTCTACGCGCCCGACGATGATTCGGTCGCCGGCGAGGTCGCGACGCTCTACGTCCAGGGCGACTACGACGACAGGCTGGCGCTCGAATGGTTCGGCGAGCGCGTCGACGTCGTCACCTACGAGTTCGAGAACGTGCCGGAGGCCACGGTAACGATCTGCGAGCAATGGAAGCCGGTGCGGCCGGGCATCAAGCCGATCCACTTCGCCCAGCACCGCATCCGCGAGAAGGATTTCCTGCGCAAGGCGGGCATCGGCACGGCCGACTATCAGGCGATCCGCACCGAAGACGACATCGAGAAGGCCACGGCCCTGCCCGGCATCCTGAAGACCTGCACCGAAGGCTACGACGGCAAGGGCCAGGCGCGTGTCGCGACCAAGGACGGCATCAAGGCGGCGTGGGAGAAGTTCGGCAAGCGCGAATGCATCCTGGAAGCCCTGGTCGATTTCCAGTGCGAGATCTCCGCGATCGTCGCGCGCGGGATCGACGGCCAGGCGAAGTGCTTCCCGATCGGCCGCAACGAACATCGCGACGGCATCCTGCGCACCACGCACGTGCCGTCCGGCCTCTCGCCCGAGATCCTGAAGAAGGCCGAGGCGTACGGCCTCAAGCTGGCCGAGAGTCTCGATCTGGTGGGACTGGTGGCGCTGGAGATGTTCGTGACGCGCGACGGCCGCGTGCTGGCCAACGAGATGGCGCCGCGTCCGCACAACTCGGGTCACTGGACGATGGACGCCTGCGCCACCAGCCAGTTCGAGCAGCTGGTGCGTGCGATCTGCGGCCTGCCGCTGGGCAGCGTCGAGGTGATGGCGCCCTCGCGCATGGAGAACCTGATCGGCGACGAGGCGAACGACTGGCAGAAATATCTCGCCGATCCCTCGGCGCGCTTGCATCTCTACGGCAAGAGCACACCGCGCCCCGGCCGCAAGATGGGGCACGTCACTTTCATCGGCTGACTGTGGCCCACCCTTCGAGACGCGCCCCAAGCGGGGCGCTCCTCAGGGTGAGGTCTGGTGTGTTCCAACGCGCACACCCTCATCCTGAGGAGCGAGCGCAGCGAGCGTCTCGAAGGATGGGCTACCGCCTTGTCGCGCCCGCCCTTGTCCTTGCACCCGGCCAGGCGCGGATCTGGCTCTTGAGCTTTTCGATCTTCATCACGTCGTCGAGGCGGCGGTCGAGGAACTCCCACGTGGCCGCACTGCCCTCGGAGCGGTCGTTCAGCCAGAACAGCACGGTGGCCGAGTAGACGCCCGCCAGCGTCGCGCGCTTGGTATAGAAATTGAAATCGACCGACTGGTCGCCGGCCGCGTACCACATGGCGTCGACCGTCCTGTAGAGGATCTTGAGCGCGAGCCCCGCATTGAGCGGCATCGCCAGCAGCGAGAGCGCGCGGCGTGCGGCGTCCTTCTCGCCCGAATGCTTCTCGAGACGCAGGCGCACGGCAAACCGGATGCGCTCGCGCACCTTCATGCCCGCGACGCCGGCGGCTTCCAGATCATCCACCATGCGGCGGTCGGAGCGGCTGGCGAGATACTCCAGCACGCCCAGCGGCCCCGCCGGAAACAGCCGGCCCGCCTCGCCTTCGGGGAGGCCAAGGCCCCGCGCGGCGGCGGCCAGGGCCGTGCCCGTCCAGCCCTCGAAAACGGCATTGGCGGCCACGGAGTCGGCCAGCCGGTCGCGGATTTCGGCGTCAGGGTCGGAAAACGCAGGATTTTCAGGGTTCATAAAGGCAATATAGGCGCCGAACCGCCCCCCGGCACCCCTTCCCAAGGGGATAGGCCTGTGATACCTACGCGCCTCCTAATTCAGGCCCCAGGTCGTTTTCCGGGGCAGTTCCAGCTTGGAAGGAAGCGATCGAAGTGCAGGTTCTCGTCCGCGAAAACAATGTCGATCAGGCGCTGCGCGTCCTGAAGAAGAAGATGCAGCGCGAAGGTATCTTCCGCGAGATGAAGCTCCGCCGCAATTACGAGAAGCCCTCCGAGCGCCGCGCCCGCGAGCGCGCCGAAGCCATCCGCCGCACCCGCAAGCTGATGCGCAAGCGCATGGAGCGCGAGGGCTACTAGCCTCTCGACGCGAGCGACGGACGAAACGACGACCCCCGGCAACACCGGGGGTTTTTGTTTGGGTGAATGCGAACCTGCCCGTTGTCCGACTGGGATCAACTTCCCCTAAGTTCACTTCCAGAATTCGTCACGCCCAACGCCGACCCGAGGATGTCTGCTTACCGGGGTGAACCGGAAGTCATCGACGCCCATTCAGAACGACGCAATTGACCCGAAGAGGACATCCGCTTAGGAGCGCATGCGGCAAGACCGCTTTCGGCAGGCATTGCGGACTGTTTCGACCAGACCGATAGTCCAGCAGACCGGACACCCGCGCAGCGCGACCAACGCGGCGGCGCCCGCGGCAAAAGCTTCGAGCGGATGCAATTCCTGGCGCGTGATTGCCCAGCCGAACAGGGCGGCTGCCACGCTCCCTCGCAGCAGATGGCCGGCAAGGGTTTCGCTGGCGAAGAATCCGTTGGCGCTTCGACTGAGGAAACTCATGGCGAGGCCTCACCGGTTGCGGATGCCGGGCCGAGCAAGTATTCGCGCACCAGTGCTCGGGCGCGATGCAGGCGGCTCTTGGCGGCCTCGCGGCCAATCCCGAGACGGGTCGCGATTTCGGAGATCGTCAACTGCTCCAGGTCGCGCAGCACGACGATCTCGCAGTAGGCTGGCGGCAGCGACTCGAGGGCACGCACCAGATCGATGCGCAGGTCTTCGACGGGAACCGTGGCAAACTGGCGGCTCCCGGTCACTGCCTCCAGACTCTCGACGCCGCGCATTAGCGCCAGCGCGGGCAACAGGCACAGCCGTGCCACGATCCGGAAAGCCCAACTCCCGAGGGCCGCTGCACTTCGCACAGTGCCGACATGACGATAGACGATGATTAGGGCTTCCTGAACGACGTCCTCGATGGCCGATCCGCGATGACACTGGTATCGCGCGTACCGCCGGATGTCGGGCCGGACGACGCGCAGCAAGGCGTCGAGCGCCTGCGGATCGCCGGCCTGCGCGGCCGCGAACATCGCGGTGGCCACCTTCACGATTGGATCTCCCCTCGTCCGGCCGGCTTGCGGCCGACCATGGCGCAGGCCGGGCAGAAGCCCACCAGCCCCGTCACGATGGTGACAATGCCCACACCTCCGAGCAACAGGCCAAGCGGCGATAGCCGCAGGCCGACTACGCCGCAGAGGATCATGATCGCGCCCCCGACCGTCCGCACGATCCGTTCCTTCGGTCCGACATTCTTCGCGTAAAACATGGCCCCTTTTCCTCCGGCTGGCGACGCGACATGCGTCCTCGCCGAAGAGAGGGCTGGAATAGGCAAAAAGGTTCGCCTTCACGAAAATAATTCGCCGTTTCAGAATTGCCCCGATGCGCGGTTCCTGGCCCTTAGCGGACATCGCGTGATGTTCGCTACATGTCTGCTTTCAAGGGGAAGCCAGACAGCCTGACACGCGCGGATAGATCCGCCCCCTGAGCGCTGCCGAAATTGCGGAAATCGATTCCCGCAATTCCGGCAGCCTCCGTCCTCACTCCGCGAATACCGCCGGGTTGACGTCGTAGCGCTTCGACGGGCGGCCGGCCCTGCCGGTGGACAGGCGCTCGACCGGGCGGAGGAAGCCGGCTTCTTCGAGGCGCAGGATCACGCGGTCGGTTTGGGCCGCGTCGATCGTCTGGGCCAGCGCTTCGCGGCGCAGCTGCTCGCGCGTCACCTGGCGCTGGCCGGCGCCGCGCAGCCACAGCGCCACGCGGCGGGCGTGCTTGTCCTTGTCGATGCGGCCGGCCTGGCCGAACACGATCATGGCGTGCGGCCGGAAGTAGCCGCTCCACAGGGTGATCGCGGCCGTCACCGCCTCGCGCGTCACGCTGCGCGGCGCCGGGGCGGCGGGCGCCTGCTCGGACCACTGCAGCAGCGTCAGCAGGCCCGCGAGCCTCGCCACCGTGCCGCGTCCCTTGCCCAGCCATCCCTCCTCCAACGCGTTGGCGCCGGCCCTGCCCGCCTGCTCGTGCAATCGTTCGAGGAAGCCGTCGAAATGCTCGAGCGCGTCGTGCTCGAAGCTGAGCGTGAGGGGCTGCTCGGGGTTGGCGGCGGCCATGGCGATCGCCTGCAGCATGGCCAGCGCCTCGTCGTCGCGCGCGACGCGGCGGTCCATCAGCGAGGTGTATTTCGGCAATTCCGGCCAGGCGTAGAGGAAGCGCGCGGCCATGCCGTCGTCGCTGCCCTGGAAGACTTCGGCCAGGCGATCGGGCTGGATCGAGCCCACGATGCTGACGGGGAACTTCGGCAGGTGCAGCGGCTCGGGCCGCGAGCGGCGGTTGACGGTGATGCCCGCCGCCGCCCACGCCTCCAGCCAGTGCGCGCGGTCGCTGCCGCCCGAGGCGTAGCGGCCGAGATTGGCCAGCCACGCGGTAAGTTCGTCGCGCCACAGGATGACGCCGCGCGGATTGCCCGCCACGACATCGGCCAGCGCCTCCATGGTGGCGTCGGCCACGACGATCTGGCTCGGCATGAAGGGCTGGTCGAAGCCCGCCTCCTCCGGCTGCTGCGGCGGCGGATAGCCGTCCTTGTCGGCCCGCTTGCAGTCGGCCTGCCAGCGCTCCATCGCCAGCCGCGCCTGCTCGAGCTTGCCGGCATGGCTTCGGCGGCGCTCGCCGTCGTCCTGGCGCTGCAGATCCTCGATCTGGCCCAGTTGCGCGCGCACCGAGGCCAACGCCGGCGACTTGCCGCTCGACGGCGAGCCCACGAGCGCCAGCCACAGCACCAGCGACTCCGTCCAGGCGGACGTCACCCGCACCCGCACGCCCGCGCCGCACACCGCGGCAATGGCGGCGAACAGGCCCTGCGCCACATAGTCGGCCGACGTGCCGGCGGACTGCGCGGTGTCGGCGATCCACGCGGACCACAGCGGCGGCAGCAGCTTCAGCGGAAAGGGCGGCACGGCGCTGCGGGCATCCTCCAGCAGGCCGGCGTCGAGCTCGGGCCAGCGCGGCGCGCGCAGGCTGAAGCCGCCGTCATCGAAGGCAATCGTATCGGTCATCGTCTCGCTCCGTTGGAAACCAGGACAGGGGGATAGGGCAGCGGCCATTCGAACGCCTCGATCAGGCGGTCGGCCGTCTCGCGGCTCTCGCAGTGGAGCGACGGCACGTCGCGCAGCAGACGCGGCGCGTCCTTCCAGTCGAGCACCACCACGCCGCGGCCATGGCCGTACAGCCAGCCGAAGACGTCATCGAACACCTTGAGCGGCTCGAGGCCGAGCTTGGCGTGATCGATCCATTCATGGCCCAGCACCGAGGCGACGCCCTTGCGCGTGCGCATCTGGAGCGTCGCGAAGGAACAGGCCACGAGATCGACGATGCGGCCCTCCTCGAAGGCGGGCACGATGGCGGCCCAGCTGCCGCCTTCGTCGGGCTGGTAGAACTCCGGCCCGGTGCTGACTTTGGCGATGCCCCACAGGGGCACCTTGAGATGGGCGAGCCCGAATTCCCGAAGGGACCGGGCGAACGCGTTCTGCTGCGCCATCTGCGATGCTTTCACAAGCTCACGCAGAAGCGGGGACGGTCGACGGATTCTGTTGTTCATCGACCAGTTTATAGAGCCGGTCGGAAAATTCGCGCATTACGGTCGTTACTGGAGCTAAAACGCTGACGGGCCTGCAACGGAGGGCCGTCGATTCAGGCGCGAACCGTCAACAATTCACCGCCCGCAGGATAAAATCCTGGGCGCAAATGGGCTGCCGGAATGGCGCCAATCGATTACCGCAATTCGCGCAGCCCGCGTCAGCTGTCGATGAGGTCGAGCGACGCCGAGTGAACCGGGTGGAACAGGCGGCGGAACGAGGATCCGTCGGCCATCAGCATCACCAGCAGGACGGTGACGATCACGCAGGCAAGGGTGATGAGGACGGCGCGCACGAGGGCCAAACGCCCGGCTGGGACGAAAAGTTGCCAGGCAGCAGAGGGGGCGCCGGACCGGCGCCGGCCCGTCGTCAGGGGCCGAAGCCGTTCAGCGTGTCGATGAGCTTGGCGGCATCGTAGGGCTTGGAGAAGAAGTGCCCGCGCTCGGGCAGGTCGGCCGGATCGACCGTGACGTGGCCCGAGGTCAGGATCAGCTCGACCGGCGGCCAGCGTTCGCGGATGGCGGCGGCGAGACGCAGCCCGTTCATGTCGCCGGGAAGGTCGATGTCGCTGAAGACGATGCGGATACGGCCGTCGGTCTCGAGCAATGCAATGGCCTCGTCGGCGGAGCCCGCCTCGAGGGTCTCGAAACCCGCATCCTCGATCAGGCTCACGGCATGCAGCCGCAGCAGCGGCTCATCTTCGACGACCAGGACAAGGGGCTTGGACAAAACGCTACCCGCTGATGAAAGACAAAGGCGCCCGGAACTCGGCGCGCAACCCCTCAGCCTTGTAACGGACATCGGACCGTCCGGTTCCCGCCAATCCGGACTGAATTAACCGGGTTCCGAAACCCTTGCGCTCCGGGGCGGCGACCGGCGGCCCGCCCGCCTCCTGCCACTCCAGCACCAGGTCCAGGCCCTTGTCCGGCGCGTCGGCCGGGCGCTCGACCCGCCACGTCACGCTCACCCGTCCGCCGTCCTTGGACAGGGCGCCATACTTCACGGCATTGGTCGCGAGCTCGTGGATCAGCAGCGAAAACGACAGCGCCGAGCGCGAATTGACGTCGATCTCGGGCCCGGAGATCGAAAAGCGCCGGAGGTCGGTCGCCATGCCGACCACGGCCTCGATCGTGGCCTTGATCGGCGCGCCCGCCATCGACTGGCGCAGCAGCACGTCGTGCGCCTGCCCCATCGCCTTGATGCGGCGGCTGAGCGCCACCACGGCCGGCTGGTCGGCGGCCTGGCGCAGCGTTTGGGCGGCGATCGCGTCGACCATGGCCAGCGTGTTCTTCATGCGGTGGCTGAGTTCCTCGTTCAGCGTCTGCTGCAGCGTCTCGAGGGTCTTGCGCTCGGTGATGTCCTGCACCGTGCCGCGCATCCGCACCGGCCGGCCCGCGGCGTCGCGCTCGAACTCCGCCCGCCGCGCGACCCAGCGCTCCTGGCCGTCGCTCGGCCGCCGGATGCGGTACTGCATCTCGCCCGCGTCCCGGCCGGCGCGCCGCGACTCGGGCGTCGAGCCTACGTTGTCGGTCGAGGCGACCAGCGCCTGGAGCTCGGGCGTCGCGATGGCGTATTGCAGCGGCAGCCCGAAGATCCGGCAGAACTCGGGCGACGGCAGCAGCATGTCGCTTTCGATATCGACCTCGAACGTGCCGATGCCGCCGGCCTGCTCGGCCTCGCGGGCGCCGACGGCGCGGCGATAGTGCAGCAGCATCATGGTCTGCCGGGCGAGCGCCAGCAGTGCGGCGCGCTGCTCGTCGGTCAGCCCCTCCGGCCGCGGCACGGTGTCGATCACGCAGACCGCGCCCAGCGCCACGCCGTCCGGCGTGCGCAGCACGGCGCCGGCATAGAAACGGATCTGCGGGCCTTCGGCCACCAGCGGGTTGGCGCGGGTGCGCGGGTCCTGCGTCAGGTCGGGAATGACCAGGATCTCGGGCTCCTCGATCGCATGCACGCAGACCGACTGATTGAGCGGCGTTCCGGTCATCTCGTCGACACCGGCGCGCGCCTTGAACCACTGGCGGTCGGCCGCGATCAGGCTGACCAGCGCCACCGGCGTGCGGCAGATCGTGCGCGCAAGCTGCACGATGTCGTCGAACTGCGGTTCGGGCGGCGTGTCGAGAATGCGGTACGAGAGCAGCGTGGCAAGGCGTGAGGGGTCGCTCGCGATCATCGGCCACGCATACAGGCTCGGGGGGTGGGGCGCAAAGGACGCGACGGCGACGATCCTAGTCTTCCCGCTGCATCTGCCAGTGGCGGCGGCGATAGCTGCTCTTGACCAGGTTCACCATCTTCACCGACTGGAAAACCATGGCCGCCACCGTCACCACGACCACCGCGACCAGCTGCGGCATCGGCGGCAGCACGGAACTGGCGAACAGCACGCCCACGACCGCCACCAGGCAGAGCAGGTTCAGCCCGATGGCCGCCAGCAGCCTCTCGCGGCCCCGCGCCTTGAGGATGAAAAAGACGACGCCGAACAGGCCGGCACAGAAATACGAGAACCCACCGATCCCGACACTGCCCTTGGCGTCGGGATGGTAAAACCGGTAACGCTCGAACATCGAAACGCAATCCTTCCCCTCTAGGCATACGGCGGCACCGATGGCCCGGATCATCGGCGCATATCAGAAAAGGCTGAGGGCACACCGGGAGCCTGCTTTCGCTTTCAAAGGGCAGCGACGGAGGAGCAAACGCCCCTTCCCCACAGGAAGTTGCTGATTCTCGCGGGCGCCATGCAACGTGCCGGGAAAGCGGGCGTTATTGTGGCAAGCACCGACGATGGCGCGACCGACGGCACGAGGTACCCATGTACAACTCCGACGACGCAGCGATCACCTCCCGCCCCACCTACAACGCCGCCGAGCGGCATCCCTGGGCGGGTGCCGTCCTCGCTGGAATGACCCTGCTCGCGATGGGCCTTGTCCTCACCTTCCTGCTGGGCGGCGCGCTGCAATGGCGCAGCGACGTGCGTACGCAGTCGGCTGCCGCTGCCTCGCAGCGGCTCAGCTGGGACATGCACGACCCGTCGATCGCCCGGAACATCCAGGTGGGCGCGCTGCGCTAAAGACGGATTTCCGCAATTCCCGCAGCCGGTCTAGGCTGCGAACATGGCCAAAAAACCTCCTTTCACCATCATCCGCGGCGGCAAGCTGCTCGACGCCGCCAAACGCCAGGCGGTTCCCGCCGACATCCTGATCAAGGGCGACACGATCGCCTCGATCGGCAAACCCGGCATGGCCGCGCCCGCCGGCGCCACGGTCGTCGATGCCAAGCATCGGCTGATGCATCCCGGCCTGATCAACGCCCACACCCACGGCCCCGGCAACCTCTCCAAGGGCCTGCACGACCGCTGGACGCTCGAGCTGCTGCTGACCGGCAGCCAGTGGGTCGGCATCGGCCGCAATCTCGAGGACAAGTATCTCTCCGCCAAGATCGGCGCGGCCGAGATGGTGCTGAAGGGCTGCACCGCGGCCTACGACCTCGCCGCCGAATTCCCGCTGCCCACCGTTGAGGGCCTGTCGGCCATGGCCAAGGCCTACGAGGACGTGGGCATGCGCTGCGTGGTGGCGCCGATGGTGGCCGATCTCTCCTTCTTCGAGGCGATCCCCGGCCTAATGGACCGGTTGCCGCCGCGCCTGAAGAAGGACGTCGAGGGCTTCCGCCTGTCACCGTGGAAGGCCACCGCCAGACAGATGAAGAAGGCGCTGCAGGGCTGGCGCTTCAAGGACGTGCATCTGGCCGTGGCGCCCACCATCCCGCACCATTGCACCGACGCGTTCCTCGTGGCCTGCCGCGACCTCTCCCGCGAATACGACGTCGGCGTGCACACGCACGTGGCCGAATCGAAGGTCCAGGTGATCGCGGGCTACCAGCGCTACGGCACTACCCTGGCCGCCCATATGGACGAGCTCGGCCTCGTGACCGAGCGTTTCACCGTGGCGCACGGCGTCTGGCTCGACGACGACGACATGAAGCGTCTGGGCGATCGCGGTGCCTCGGTCGCGCACAATCCCGGCTCCAACATGCGCCTGGGCAGCGGCCTGGCCGACGTGCGCGGCATGCTCAATCGAAAAGTGAATGTCGGAATTGGGACAGACGGCGCGAGCTGCGCCGACAACCAGAACGTCTACGAGGCGATGCGTCTCGCCTCGATGGCCTCCAAGGTCCAGAGCCCCGACTGGCAGCAGTGGCTGGGCACCGACGAGGCCTATCGCGCCGCGACCGAAGGCTCGGCGCGGGCGCTCGGCATGCAAAAGGAAATCGGCCGGATCGCGCCGGGCTACAAGGCCGACATCGTCTTCCTCGACCTGCACCACGTGAACTGGATCCCGATGAACGATCCGGTGAACCAGATCGTGCACACCGAGGACGGCTCGGGCGTGCACTCGGTGATGATCGGCGGCCGCATGGTCGTCGAGGACCGCAAGCTGCTGACCGTCGATCTTCCGAAGCTGGCGGCCCAGGCCGCGGCCTCCCAGGCGCGCCGCGCGCCGCTCACCGGCGAGGCGAAGAAGCTCTACGAGAAACTGGAGACCGTCGTCGGCAGCTTCTGCCCCGGCCTCGCCAAGGCGCCGCTGCACATCCATCGTTACGGGGCGAGCCATCACCATCACTGAGTCGCCGATCGGTGCGGCACGCCTGGGCGAAATCCTGGGACGCAAGGTCAGCGCCGTTGCGGTCGAGGGCCAAAACCCGACCGTTCTCTCGCACGTCTGGCGCCTGAAGCTCGATTACGAGGGCGAGCCTGGCCCGCGGACCCTGTTCCTCAAGACGCGCAATCGCGACAAGCCGGAGGTCGCGACCTTCGGCCATCACGAAGTCGCCTTCTACCGCGCGCTTGCTCCCGAGACGCCGGCCGGCATCCTCGTGAATTGCCATGACGCGCACATCGACGAGACGACCGGCGACTGGCACCTGCTGCTCGACGACCTGCGCGATACCCACGCCTCGCCGTCCGTCTGGCCTTTCCCGCCGACGCGGACCGACAGCGACGCCGTCATCCGCACCCTCGCCCGCTTCCACGCGGCGTGGTGGGACGACGAACGCCTCGGCGCCGGCATCGGCACCTGGGGCGATCCCGCCGACCTGCCGAAGGGCCAGCAGCAGATGACCGACGCGGTGGCGAAGCTCGCCGACGCGCTCGGTGACCGCTTCAGCGCCGACAAGCGCGCCTTCTACGCGCGGCTGATCGCGCGCACCGGACCGCTCAGCGCGCGCTACCACTCGCGCCGGAACATGACGATCGTCCATGGCGATGCCCACTTCTGGAATTGCTGGCTGCCGAAGCCCGGCGTTGCGGCCGCGCCGCAGCTGTTCGACTGGGACAGCTGGCGGCTCGACTACGCGACCGACGACCTTGCCTACCTGATGGCGCTGCACTGGTATCCGGACCAGCGGCGCTTACACGAGAGGCCTCTCCTCGACGCCTACCACGACGAGCTGCTGAAGCAGGGCGTCACCGGTTATGGCCGGCAGGCGCTGCAGGACGACTACCGGCTCTCCGTCCTGTGGATGACGATGAAGCCCGTGTGGCAGCACGCCTGGGGCCTTCCGCCATGGATCTGGTGGTCCCACCTCGCCCGCATCCACATGGCGGTCGACGACCTCGGCTGCCGCGAACTTCTGGGCTAGAGCTCCGTGATCTTGCCGCCGGCCGGATCGATGTGGATCAGGGCATCGAAAATCTGGAACCGCGGCGGGGATCCGTACTTGGCCTTGACCATCGCCACGTAATCGTCGCCGTGCCCGCGCTGCGCCGCCTCGCGGTCGGGCCAGATGTAGACGCCGCCGCCCACGTGCGTCTTCTCGTCGAAGAAGTAGTACTTCTGGATGAGTTCCGGATTGGAGACCCATCGCTCCGCGGTCGTTCGATAGATCGCAAGCGCCTCCGCCCGCGTTGTCCCGGGCGGCAGGTCGATGAAGACGATTTCGGTGATCATGTGCGCTCCATCCGCAGAATCGCATCCTCCAGTTCCCGCACGTCGGTCACGACCGCGTCGGGCGTCTCGGCATCGTTGCGCGGGCGTTGCTTGCGCCACCGGCCGCTCCTGAACTGGATCGTCGCCATGCCCTGCCTCTTGGCCGGCGCGATGTCCTTGTCGAGACGGTCGCCCACGAACAGGCATTGCGAGGGTGGCACATCGGTCTCCTCGTCGAAAAGGCCCGCGATCTCCGGCCGGTCGGCCCTCGCGTTCACCGCCACGAGGGATATCCGCATGTCCCGCAATTTCCGCAGCAGGGTATCGATGCCCGGGCGCAACTGGAACGCATCGAGCGCGCCGGTCATGGCCCTCACCCGTTGCGTCACGCGCGCGATCGTCACCGGCTCGCCGCCGCACAGGCTTTCGATCATGTGGGCGTAGGTGTCGGGAGCGAAGGCCTCGACCGCACGGCCGGACGCTTCCTCGACCATCGCGGGATCGACGCGGATGCCTTCCATGCCGCAGGCGGCGGCAATCGCGCCGTCGACGGCCATCTCCCAGGCGAATTCCAGATCGATCGCGCCGCCTATGTCGAACAGGACGGCGCGGCGCGCTGTCATCCCGCGAGACCGGCCAGGCAGCCCGTCTCTTCCAGGATCGGATCGAGACGGCGGAGCACGTCCACCGGGAGCGCCGCGCGCTTCTTGCGCAAGGCGTCGAGGCACTTGGCCTGATAGCGGAACGGCGCCTGCGCATAGGGCCGGCCCTGGATGTCGAGCGTGACCTCCGCCGCACCGTCCTGCAGCGCACGCAGGTTGGCGGCGAGGAACGGCAGGTAGGTCTCGCCGCAGTGGCGCAGCAGGGCGGTCAGCGTCGCCGGCAGCGGGGCGCCCGGATCGAGCCAGGTCCCGTCGATGCCGGACGCATCGTCGAGCCGCAGCAGCCAGCAGTAGACATCGATCGCGCGCGCGCGCATCTCGGCCATCGGCGTCGGATCGACGGAGAGGATCTGCAGCTGGCCATAGAGGCCGAAGTCGGCCAGCGAGGGCCGCGAGCCGAAGAGATACGGCACGGCCCGCACATGGCGGTCCAGCGTATCCAGGACGAAGCGGTAGCTGTCCTCGATGATCGGCCGGTTCTGCTCGGTGCAGCCCACCATGGCCATGCGACCGACCTGGCGGTCGTTGAACGCCTTCATCTCGGCCGCCCGCCGGGGCGCCGGCATCGTGGGATCGCGCGAGGTCGTGATCCACGCCTGTGCGAAGTCGCGATCGGCGGCATAGTACCAGCGGTAATGGAACATCATCTTGGTGACCCATTCGTCGCCAAAATCTTCCAGCAGGTCGCTGAGAAAGGCCTGCACCGGATCGTCCGGCACTATCGACCGCACGCCCGGATGCTCCCGCTCCAGCGCATGAGCGAGCGGCGTCGAATCGTTCATCTTGCGGCCGTCGGGAAACTCCAGCACCGGGATGACCGGGGGCAGGCCTGCCTGCACCGCCACGTCGCGCGGCATGCCGACCGCCTTCCACACGAAGGGCAGGCGGCGATACCGCATGATCGCCCGCATCTTCACCGAGTAAGGCGACGGATCGAAGCCGTGGAGGATGTAGGGAGTCACCTCAGGCTCCTGCCGAGAGCGCGCGCTCAGTCCTTCTCCACCGGCCCGCCGGCGCCGACCCATCCCTGAAATCCGCCGAGGTTGCGGACCTTTTCGTAGCCCATGTCGATCAGCGTCTTGCCGACAAGCGCGGAGCGGCCGCCCGAGGCGCAATAGCAGATCACGGTCTTGGAGCGATCGAACGCGCTATCGTGCATCGGCGACGCCGCGTCGGCCCGGAATTCGACCAGCCCGCGCGGCACCGCCAGCGCACCCGGCACCTTGCCCGAGGCGGCAACCTCGGGCGGTTCGCGCACGTCGAGAAAGAGCACGTCGGCCTTGCCGACCAGGGCCTTGGCCTCCTGCGGCGTAATCATCGGCACTGCGGCATGCGCTTCGGCGAGCATGGATTGGACGGTCTTCATCGGACGCTCCCTCTTCGGTCTTTGAGGCGTTGGCGCGCTAGTGCGCGGAGCCTTCCATCGCCTTGACGATGTTCTCGCACATCACCTTGGCGTCGGCGAACAGCATCATGGTGTTGTCGCGGAAGAACAGCTCGTTCTCGACGCCGGCATAGCCCGACGACATGCCGCGCTTCACGAACAGCACGGTGCCCGCCTTCTCGACGTCGAGGATCGGCATGCCGTAGATCGCGCTCTTCGGGTCGGTCTTGGCGGCCGGGTTGGTGACGTCGTTGGCGCCGATCACGAAGGCGACGTCGGTCGACGAGAACTCGCGGTTGATGTCGTCGAGCTCGAAGACCTCGTCGTAGGGCACGTTTGCTTCTGCGAGGAGCACGTTCATGTGGCCCGGCATGCGGCCGGCCACGGGATGGATCGCGTACTTCACCGAGACGCCGCCCTTCTTCAGGATGTCGGCCATCTCGCGCAGCGCGTGCTGCGCCTGGGCGACCGCCATGCCGTAGCCCGGCACGATGATCACGCTCTGCGCGTTCTGCATCAGGAAGGCCGCATCCTCGGCGGAGCCGACGCGCACCGGGCGGTCGTCCTTGACGCCGGTTGCCGCCGCGCCGCCGGTGTCGGTGCCGAATCCGCCCAGGATCACGTTGAAGATCGAGCGGTTCATGCCCTTGCACATGATGTAGCTCAGGATCGCGCCCGAGCTTCCGACCAGCGCACCGGTCACAATCAGCGCGGTGTTGCCCAGCGTAAAGCCGATGCCCGCCGCCGCCCATCCCGAATAGGAGTTCAGCATCGACACCACCACCGGCATGTCGGCGCCGCCGATCGGCAGGATCAACAGGAAGCCGACCGCGAGCGAGAGCACGATCAGCAGGATGAAGGTGATCGGATGGCCGTGCAGGGCGAACCACACCAGCAGCAGCACCAGCAGCACGCCGATCAGCGCGTTGAGCGGATGCTGGCCCTTGAAGATCAGCGGCGCGCCCGAAACCAGGCCCTGCAGCTTGGCGAAGGCAACGATCGAGCCGGTGAAGGTGATCGCGCCGATGACGGTGCCGAGACCCATCTCGACCAGGCTCTGGGTGTGGATCTTGCCGGGCGAGCCGATGCCGAAGGCTTCCGGCGACACGTAGGCCGCTGCCGCGACGAACACCGCGGCGAGGCCGACCAGCGAATGGAAGGCCGCCACGAGCTGGGGCAGCGCGGTCATCTGGATGCGCAGTGCCACGACCGCGCCCACCGCGCCGCCGACCACGAGGCCACCGACGATGAGGTAGGGCGAGACGACGCCCGGCGTGAGGACGGTGACGCCGATGGCGACCACCATGCCGAAGATGCCGAAGGCGTTGCCTTGGCGGGAGGTCACGGGCGAGGAGAGCCCGCGCAGCGCCATGATGAAGGAGATTGCGGCGACGAGGTAGCCGTAGGCGGCCAGTTCCTGGGTCATGGTCTGCTCTACTTCTTCGCCGCTTGCGGCTTCTTCTTGAACATCGCCAGCATGCGATGCGTGACGATGAACCCGCCGAAGATGTTGACGGCGGCCAGCGCCACGGCGATCGCGCCGAACAGCTGCGCGGCACCCAGGCCCTTGAGGCCCGCCGCCAGCAGTGCGCCCACGATGATCACGGACGAGACGGCGTTGGTGACGGCCATCAGCGGCGAATGCAGCGCCGGCGTCACCCGCCAGACGACGTAGTAGCCCACGAAGCAGGCCAGCGCGAAGATGGTCAGCAGCGCCACGAACGGCATGTGACCGTCGGGGATGGCGAGCGTGCCCTGGGCCGACATGTCGGTAATCTGCTGGGCCACGCCCTTCAGGTTATTGGCGAGGTCCTGCGCCTGTGTCGCGAGTTTGGCGGCTTCGCCGGCCAGCTTGTCGTCCATGACCGCTCCTCAGCTCTGGATCTGATTAATTCTGGATGAGGGAGGGATGCACGATCTGGCCGCCCTGCGTGACCAGCGTTCCCTTCACTACTTCGTCGTTGGTGTCGATCTTCAGCGCCTTGGTCTCCTTGTCGACCATGGGCGTGATGAAGTTCAGCAGGTTGCGCGAGAACAGCGCCGAGGCATCCGTCGCCAGCTCACCCGGGAGGTTCGCGGGCCCCACGATCTTCACGCCATACTTCTCGACGATCTTGCCGTATTCCGACAGCGGGCAGTTGCCGCCCTGCTCGACCGCCATGTCGACGATCACCGAACCCGGCTTCATCGACTTCACCATGTCTTCCGTCAGCAGCACCGGCGCCTTGCGGCCCGGGATCAGCGCGGTCGTGACCACGATGTCCTGCAGCTTGATGTGCTCGGCCACGAGGGCGGCCTGCTTGGCCTGGTACTCGGGGCTCATCTGCTTGGCGTATCCGCCCGCGGTCTCCGCCGCCTTGAACTCGTCGTCCTCGACCGCGACGAACTTGCCGCCCAGCGACTGCACCTGCTCCTTGGTCGCCGGCCGCACGTCGGTCGCCGTCACGATGGCGCCCAGGCGCCGCGCCGTGGCGATCGCCTGCAGGCCTGCAACGCCCACGCCCATGATGAAGGCCTTCGATGGTGCCAGCGTGCCGCCCGGCGTCATCATCTGCGGGAAGATGCGGCCGAAGGTATTGGCCGCCGTCAGCACCGCCTTGTAGCCCGCGAGGTTGGCCTGCGAGGACAGGATGTCCATCGACTGCGCGCGCGTGATGCGCGGAATCAGCTCGAGCGCAAACGAGGTCACGCCCTTGGACGCGAGCGCCTGCACGAGGTCCTTGTTGGTGAGCGCGCCCAGCGGCGCCATCAGGGTCTGGCCCTGGCGCAGCATCGCCAGTTCATCCACACCCTCGGCCCCGGACATCGGGCGCGCGATCTTGAAGACGATATCGCCCGCCGCCATCGCCGCGGCCGCATCCGGCACGATCGTTGCTCCGGCTTCGCTGTAGGCTTGGTCGGTGTAGGCGGCCGCGGTCCCGGCGCCTGCCTCGATGGTGACTTCGGCTCCCAATGCCTTCAGTTTTTTGACGGTCTCGGGGGTCGCGGCCACTCGGGTTTCGTGCGGCCGGCGTTCTTTGACGATTGCAATTTTCATTGGAGCGCTTTTGGTCGTTGGAGGCGCGAAGGACGTTTCGGTGAGCGCACCTTGCACAGCGTTTCCTTCTTTGCCAAGGCGGTTTTTCGCCGCGTGGAAGCCCCATGGAACACTTGTGTTTACGTTGTTTCTTGGCACGTGTTAGGGCTGAGCGATGACCGAGCGCCCCGATATCCTCACCGGCTTCCATTTCACAAAGGCCACGCTCGCCTCGTTCGAGGAGCGCTGCCGGATCGTCGGGCACATGGACAACCCCACGCCGACCGTCGCCGACATCCCGCCCGGGACGGCGGCCACCGTGCAGGCGATCGTCAGCACCGGCAGCGTCGGCATTTCGGCGGCCATGATGGATGCCCTGCCCCGGCTCTCGCTGTTCTGCTGCTACGGCACCGGCTACGAGCGCTGCGACCTCGAGGCCGCCCGCAAGCGCAATATCATGATCACGCACGGGGCCGACGCCAATGCGCCCGACGTCGCCGAACTGGCGATGGGCATCCTGCTCGCCTCGACCCGCCGCCTGGTGCGCGCCGACAAGATGATCCGCCGCGGCGAGTGGAAACAACGCATCCCCAACCGCTTCGGCCCGATCGCCGGCATGACCGGCGGCAAGGTCGGAATCCTGGGCCTGGGCGCGATCGGCCTGGAGTTCGCCAAGCGCATCGCGGGCTTCGGCGTCGAGATCGGCTACTGCAACAGGAACAAGCGCACGGACGTCGATTTCCAGTACTTCCCCGACGTGATGAAGCTCGCGACCTGGTGCGACTACCTGATCGTCTGCCTGCGCTCGGACGCCTCCAACAAGCACATCATCAACGCCGACGTGCTGAAGGCGCTGGGCCCGCGCGGCCACGTCGTCAACATCTCGCGCGGCTGGGCAGTCGACGAGAAGGCGCTGGCCCACGCGCTGCGCAACAACGTCATCGAAGGCGCGGCCCTCGACGTGTACGATGAGGAGCCGTACACCGGGACCGAGCTGCTCGAGCTCGACAATCTCGTGATGACGCCGCACTTCGGCGGCGGCACCCAGCATGCGCAGCGCCGCATGACCGAGCTCGTCTGCCGCAACCTCGACAATCACTTCGCCGGCAAGCCGGTGGTTTCGCCGGTGCCGGAGCTGCGTGACATGGCGGCTAGTTCGGCGGGTCGACTCCGACGGTGACCTTCCCGCCCTGGCGCGGCCCGCGGTCGAAGACCAGGTCAAAATAGGCGCGCAGGACGGAGAGGTTCCCGGTGATGTTCCCCCGCACGCCGGCATAGGTGATGCCGGAGGCGGCGTAGCCCCAGGCATCGACGCCGAGATGGCGCCCGATGAAAAGCGCCCGCGCCAGGTGATCGCGCTCCGATACCACGATGACCTGCTTGAGGCCGTAGATGTCGCGCGCCCGGATCATCGATTCCCAGGTCCGGGTGCCCAGCGAATCGCGATAGACGAATTCCGGCGGCACGCCCAGGGCCTCCAGCCCGTCACGCATCCGCGACGGCTCGTCGTAATCGTCGTCGATGCGATTGCCGCTCACGATCAGGTAGCGCGCCTTGCCATGGCTCCACAGCTCGTACGCCGCCTGCAGGCGCCGCGAGAGCGTGCGATAGCGCTGGCCTCTTGTGCCATAGGGTGCCGTTCCCAGCACGACTGCCGCGTCGGCCGTGGGCAGGGCATCGACGTCCTGCGGCACGTACGCATCGGCATAGGCCTCGCTCACTCCGCGACCGAGGTATCCCAGGAGCAGGATCGACGTGACCACCCCTGCCGCACACACGAATGCCGTCAGGACAAGGCGCATCGTGTGCGTCAGGTGCCCCATCATCGCGCGAATATCCAGGCTTCGGCCACGCCGATCAGCGCCGACGGAAAGCGCCGCAGTTCGGTGAAGACGCTGTAAGGCGCATCGACATCGCGCGCATCGAACCCCCACGCCTCGAGCCCCGCCTGATGGGCGATGTAGAGCGCTCGGCCGACGTGGAAGCGCTGCGAGACGATCAACAGCTTCGATTGATGAAAGTGATCGCGCGCCCGCAGCACCGACGCGCGGGTGCGAAAGCCCTTGTTGTCGCGCAGGATCGCCCCCGCCGGCACGCCCCGCTCAACCAGTCCTGCCTGCATCGCCGCCGGCTCGTCGTAGCTCTCGCCCTCGCGGGCGCCGCTCACCAGCAGGATCTTGACCTTGCCTGCCTTCCAGAGCGCCGCTGCAGCGTCGAGACGATAGACCAGATAGCGATTGGGGCCGCCTTCCGGCCCGATCGGCGCCGCACCCAGCACGAGCGCCATCTCGACGGCAGGCGCCTGCGCGATATCGGCGGTCGACCAATGCGCGGCTTCGTCCGCCATGCGCCGCTCGGCGGCCCACGCCGCCAGCACCAGCGCGAGCATCAGGGCTCCCGCTCCCAGCAGGACGAACAGGATCAAGCGCATGTCATTGCCTTGATGAACCGATCCGCCCTCTGTAGAGAGCCTCCATGAAACGTCTCAGCACGGCCGAAGCCACGGTCGAAACCCTCCTGCGTCACGGGCTGGACACGGTCTTTGCCCTGCCCGGCTTGCACAACGATCCACTCTTCGACGCCTTCTACCACGCTGCAGACCGTCTGCGAGTGATACATCCAAGACACGAACAAACTGCCGCGTACATGGCGCTGGGCGCCGCGCTCGTCACCGGCAAGCCGCAGGCCTTCGCTGTCGTACCCGGTCCCGGCCTGTTGAACGCCGGTGCCGCGCTTCTCACCGCCTATGGCATGAATGCGCCGGTAATTGGGCTGATCGGCCAGATCCCGCAGGCCGACATAGATCGCGGCCACGGCCACCTGCACGAGATCCACGACCAGCTCGGCCTGATGCGCCACATCACCAAGTGGGCCGAGCGCATCCGCGGCCCCCAGGAAGCGCCGGGGCTCGTCTCGCAGGCGATCTGGCAGGCAACATCCGGCCGCCAGCGTCCCGTTGCGCTCGAATGTGCGCTCGATACCTGGGCCAAGCGTGCCGAGGTGACGTTGCCGGCCGAGCCGATGCGCCTGCCGCCCGAGACGATCGACGACGAGGCGATCGAGGCGGCCGCGAAGATCCTGGGCAATGCCGAGCGGCCGATCCTGGTGCTGGGCGGCGGCGCGCAGGACGCCTCGGCCGAAGTCATCGAAATCGCGCAGCTGCTGGAAGCGCCGGTGTCATCCTATCGGCGCGGGCGCGGCATCATCCCGAGCTCGCATCGCCTCGCCGTCGACATGCCGGTCGGCCATCGCCTGTGGAAAGAGGCCGACGCCGTGCTCGCGGTCGGTACGCGTTTCTTCATCCAGAACGGCAACTGGGGCATCGACGACAAGCTCAAGGTCGTGCGCATCGACATCGATCCCGACGAACCCGACCGCCTGCGCAAGCCCGACGTGGCGCTGATCGGCGACTCCGCGGCCCAGCTGCGCGCGCTGATCGCCGCCCTTCCCAAGCACAATCGCAAACGCGCGTCGCGTGATGGAGAACTCAAAGGTCATCGCGCCTGGTTCGCCGAACGCCTGTCGCGGCTCGAGCCGCAGATGGGCTTCCTCAAGGCCATGCGCGCCGCCCTGCCGGAAGACGGCATCTTCGTCGACGAGGTCTCGCAGATGGGTTTCGCCTCGCGCGTGGCCTTCCCCGTCGAGAAGCCGCGCACCTATCTCTCGCCGGGCTACCAGGACAATCTCGGCTGGGGCTTCGGCACGGCACTGGGCGCCAAGGCGGCAATGCCGGACCGCAAGGTGCTGGCGATCGCCGGCGACGGCGGCTTCCTCTACCAGATGGGCGAACTCGCCACCGCCGTTCGCCACAACCTCGCCGTCGTGGTCGTGGTGTTCGACAATGGCGCCTTCGGCAACGTGAAGCGCATCCAACAGGAGCGCTACGGCAACCGCCTGATCGCCTCGGACCTGCAGAACCCCGACTTCGTGCGCCTGGCCGACAGTTTTGGCGTCGCCTCCTTCAAGGCGACCGATGCCAAGCGGCTGGAAGCCGCGCTCCACAAGGCCTTCGCGCTGAACGCCCCCGCCCTCGTCCACGTCCCGCACGGTGACGTGCCCAGCCCGTGGGACATGATCATGATGCCGAAGGTGCGCGGCTAAAGAGCATCCAGGATCTGCCGGAAGTTCGTCCGACAGGTGAAGCCCAGCAGCCTGCGCGCCTTGTTGCTGTCGTAGATCCGGTCGATCGAGTCGAACATCGTCCAGCCGCGCTTCTCGTACTTTGCTCGATAGTCGGGGAAGTAGCGCGCCACGACAGATGGTGCGTCGGCCATCAGCTCCCGTGCGTCCGACGGCGAGAACGGCGTCAGGGCCGACACGATGAACGTGTCGAAGCCGATCTCCGGCGCCTTTTGCAGCGCCACGACATGGGCCTCGGCGGCATCATCGACCGAGAGGCGCCTGAACAGGAACTCGTTGGCCTTGGTGTTCTCGCCCGACTGCTTGATCGCGTGTGCCATGTCGTCTTCCTCGGGGAAGAAGCGCGAGGTCCGCAGCATGATGATCGGCAGTCGATGGAGCTTGTGGAAAAGCCGGCACAGATCCTCGGCCGCGAGCTTGGTCACGCCATAGATGTTGCGCGGCTGCAGCGGTGTCATCGTCTCGTCGATCCACACGGCCTTGCGCGCGCCGCCGGCTTTGCCGTCGCGAATCTTCTGCGAGATCATGAGCGAGGTGGTCGAGGTGAAGACGAAACGGCTCACTTTCGCCGCGACCGCCTCCTCCAGAAGGTTGAGCGTGCCCTGCACGTTGACCGCCACGAACTCGGAATTGTCGTGCGTCTCGATGTGCGGCTTGTGACGCGCGGCGGCGTGCACGATCGCATTGATACCCTTCGTGCGGATGGTCGAACGCACCAGAGCGCGATCCACCACGGAGCCTACGACATCCGTCGTCGCACCCGGCTCGGAATCGAGCCCGACGACGGTATGCCCTGCCTGCCGCAGGCGCGGCACCAGGGTCTGGCCGAGCCACCCCGACGAGCCGGTTACCAGTATCTTCATCACAGGCCCGCTTGTAGGAGTGCCTCCTGCTGCCGTGCAGCCAGGACATCGACGTCGAAGCCGTCGATCAGGCTCTCGAACAGGCGGTGCCAGTTGATCGAGGCGCGCAGGTGGATGAATACCGAACCGAGGCCGATGGCGGCGCGATCCATGAACACGAACTCGCGCGGCGGCCGCACGCCGCCCATCTTGCGCAACTCGCCGAACACGTCCTGCGCCATGTCGCGGCCGTAGCCGCCGGCGACGCCTTCGGTGAGGCGGCGCGGACGATCGTCCATCAGCGGGCCGTAGAGGAAGGCAGCCCACCGGTTCAGCACGGTGATCGTCTCGCGCGTCAGGCCGCTGAAGCCCCAATCCTCGTAAGCCGCGACGGCACGGTCGAGATCGTCGCTCATCAGCGCGCGATAGAGCTCGATCGAGCCTTTCACGAAGCGCGGCGGGAAGATGCGAACGCAGCCGAAGTCCATCAGGTTAACGGAGCCATCGGGCCGAACGCTGTAATTGCCGAGATGCGGATCGCCGTGGATCACGCCGTAGGAATAGAACGGCACATACCAGGCACGGAACATGTTGACCGCCAGCGCATCGCGCTCCTCCTGCGGCTTGTCCTTCCAGTTGAGCAGCGGCTCGCCCGCCAGCCAGTTCATCGTGAGCAGCCGGTCGGTCGAATGCGACGGCACGGTATCGGGCACATGGACATTCGGCTCATCGCGCAGCATGTGCCGGTAGAGCGCCACGTGCTTGGCTTCACGGCGATAGTCGAGCTCCTCGCGCAGCCGGTTCGTGATCTCCGCATGAATCTCGTCGGTGCGGATCGCGGGATCGAAGCGCTGGCCCATGGCGAACACAAGCTTGAGCTGGTTGAGGTCAGCCTCCAGAGCCGAAGCCATGTCGGGATACTGCAGCTTCACCGCCGCGTCGCTTCCGTCCGGAAGCACGGCACGGTGGACCTGGCCCAACGACGCCGCGAACGAGGCCTCCTTGTCGAACTTCTGGAACTTGGCCTGCCAGTCCGGCCCAAGCTCGCTCGCCATGCGCCGGCGCACGAAAGCCCAGCCCATCGCCGGCGCATTGGCCTGGAGCGACGCCAGTTCGCGTGCGTATTCGGGCGGCAGAGCGTCGGGAATCGTCGCCAGCAGCTGTGCCGCTTTCATCAGCGGGCCCTTAAGCCCACCGAGCGCCGCCTTCAGGTCGGAGGCATGTCTGTCGCGATCGAGCGACAGGCCGAGATAACGCTCGCCCGCCAGCCGCACGGCCAGCCCGCCCATCGAGGTGCCGACCTTGGCGTAGCGGCCGAGCCGCCCGCCGAGAGAGTCGCCCTCTTCTGCCATGCGCTAGAGCTTTTCGAGTTCGTCGACGAAGCCCGAGATCACGCTCAGTCCCTTGTCCCAGAAAGCGGGATCGGAGGCGTCGAGGCCGAACGGCGCCAGCAGCTCCTTGTGTCGCTTCACGCCGCCTGCCTTCAACATGTCGAGGTACTTCGCCTGGAAGTCCGGCATGCCCGACTGATAGACGGCATAGAGCGAGTTCACCAGGCAGTCGCCGAAGGCATAGGCGTAGACGTAGAACGGCGAATGGATGAAGTGGCCGATATACGACCAGTAGTGCTTGTACTCCTCGTCGAAGGTGAAGGCCGGTCCCAGGCTCTCTTTCTGCACCGTCATCCAGATCTCGCCGATCGCGCCGGGCGTCAACTCGCCCTCGCGGCGCTTCATGTGCAGGCGCGACTCGAAATCGTAGAATGCGATCTGGCGCACCACGGTGTTCAGCATGTCCTCGACCTTGCCCGCGAGCATCGCCTTGCGCGTCTTCTTGTCCGGCACCGCCTTCAGCAGCGACTGGAAGGTCAGCATCTCGCCGAACACCGACGCGGTCTCCGCGAGCGTGAGGGGTGTGTCTGCCATTAACGGGCCCTGCTGCGCCGCCAGCACCTGGTGCACGCCGTGCCCGAGTTCATGGGCGAGCGTCGCCACGTCCCGCACCTTGCCCTGGTAGTTCAGCAGCAGGAACGGATGCGACGACGGCACCGTCGGATGGGCGAAAGCGCCCGGCGACTTTCCGGGACTGGCCGGCGCATCGATCCAGCCGCTACCGAAGAATTTCTGGCCGACATCGGCCAGCTCCGGCGAGAAGGCGCGATAGGCGCCGAGAACGGTCTTCTCCGCCTCGGCCCACGGAATGGTGCGGTCGTCATGCTCCGGCAGCGGCGCGTTGCGATCCCAATAAGGCATGGTCTCGACGCCGAACCACTTGGCCTTGAGCTTGTAGTAGCGATGCGAGAGCTTCGGGTAGGCCGCCTTCACGGCGGACGCGAGCGCGTCGACCACCTCGTCTTCCACGACGTTCGACAGGTTCCGCGCCGACTGCGGCCGCGGGTACTTGCGCCAGCGGTCGTCGATCTCCTTATCCTTGATCAGCGTGTTGGTGACGAGCGAGAAGATCGCAATGTTGTCGCCCTGCACCTTGCCGAAAGATTTCGCTGCATCCCTGCGCACGCTCGCATCCTTGTTCGACATCTTGTCGAGGATCTGCGGCTCGCTCAGCATCTCGTTGCGGAACGGATAGCGCAGGCGTGCGATCGTCTCGTCGAACAGGCGGGACCAGGCGGCACTTCCGACAACAGACTGGTCGTGCAGCAGCTTCTCCAGCTCGTCGGAGAGCTGATGCGGCCGGAACACGCGCCGGTCGCGCAGCCACGGGCCATACTTGGCCAGTGCCGGCTCCTTCAGCTTGGTGGCGAGATCGGCGTCCTCGATCTTGTTGAGCTCGAGGCCCAGGAACACCAGCTTGGAATAGATGTCGTTCAGTTTCTCCGAGACGTCCTGCGCAAAGCGCCCGCGCTCGGAATCCGCCTGGTTCTGCGCATAGTAGAGCTGCGCATAGGAGCCGATGCGCCCCATCCGGTCCGACATCGCCTCATAGCGCGCGATGGCGGCGCCCAGCGCCTTGCCGTCGAGCCCGACGATCTTGCCTTCGTAATCCCTGGCAAAGGCTTCCGCCTCTTCGCCGGCCCGCTTGAGATCGGCCTTGAGGTCGCTGCCGCTCGGGCTCGAATAGAGGTCGGTCAGCTTCCAGGTCGGCAGATCGCCCAGCACGGCATTCATACGCAATACTCCTCAGATCAGGTCCCGATATCGGGATCGGCAGCGATGGCGTCAAGGAACGGTCCGACCAGAAGCGCCGCAAAGGGCTCGCAGTGCGCGGGATCGGTCGCCTTGTAGCGCCCGGCCGCATCCAGCAGGTTCATCGTGCCCAAAAGACGGCCGTTATAGAGCACCGGGATGTTCATCGCCGATTCGCAGCCCAACGATACGATCAACTCGTGATCGAAGAAGGCCCACTCGATGTCCTTCTTGTTGTAGCCGACCCAGGCCTTCTTCTGGCCGAGTATCTGCTTGTGCCACTCTGTTTCCCGGATCTCCTTGTAGCCGCCGACCGGGTATTCCTTGGGCATATTGCTGTACATGCGCTTCACGCGCTTGCCGTTGGGCGCGACATAGAGAAGCGTGAAGAGCTTGTGGCCCACCGTGGCGGCGGTGCCCTTCTCGACCGCCTTGAAGATTTCCTCGGTCGGCCCCGTCCTCAGGGCGGCGATGCAGCTGTCGAGCGGTGTCATGTTGTTCCTCCGGTCTGCGGTTGCGGTGCGCGCGGGATGCGTTCGGGCAGGAGCCCGCGCGGCATCAGGCGCAACACCAGGATCAGGGCGGCGGCGATCAGCAGTTCCTTGAGAGCGGCGCGTTGCACCGCCGTGACGTAGGGAATGAACTCGACCAGGAAGCGGGCCGACTCAAGCAAGGTCATTACGAGATAGGCGCCGACGAGGGCGCCCGCCGGATTGCCGATGCCGCCCGCGGCGACGCTCAGGAAGATGTAGACCGTGATCAGCGGCAGGAAAAGATCGGGCGCGATGTAGGAGGTGAAATGGCCGTAGAGCGCGCCGGCCAGGCCCGCGATCGCCGCGGACAGGGCGAAGGCCTGTGCCTTGAAGCGCAGCACCGGCTTGCCCGCGACCTGCGCCACCTGCGCATCCTCGCGGATCGCCCGCAAGGCGCGGCCGTAGGGCGAGCGATCGATGCGGCGCATCAGCACGAACACGACGGCCAGCACGACGATCAGGATGAGCAGATAGGCGACATTGAAGTTCGCACCGAGGGCAGCCTTGCCCGGTCCGGGAATGCCGGAAATGCCGTCCGATCCCTTGGTCAGCCAGATCTCGTTGGCCGCGACGAGGCGCACGACCTCGGCAAAACCCAGGGTCACGATGGCGAGATAGTCCTCGCGCAGCCGCGTCGTCGACAGCACCACCACGAGACCCGCGATACTTCCCGCAATCAACGCCAGCAGCCAGCCCACGGGAATCGGCAGATGACCGGTCGTGGTGACGAGGGCCGACACATACGCACCGACGGCGAAGAAGCCTGCCAGGCCGAGATTGACCATCCCCGCTCCGCCCCAGATCAGGTTGAGCCCGAGCGCCAGCACGCCGTAGATCCCGCCGATGGTCGCGATGAAAAGAAGATAGTTCAGCATCGCTAGAACGCCCGCTCGCCCAGCAGGCCGCGCGGCCGCAGCGACAGCACGATCAGGATGGCGAAGAAGCCGACCGCCGCGCGATAGGGCGAGCCCACGACAAGCACGGACAATTCTTCCGCCATGCCGATGAGAAAAGCGCCCAGCACGGCGCCGGGCGCGCTGCCCAATCCGCCGAGAACGGCGGCGGCGAAGATCGAAAGCAGGATGCGTGCGCCGGTCAGCGGATCGATCGAGCTGTCGAGGCCGAGCAGCATGCCGCCCATGCCGACGAGGCCCATGCCGATGAAGCTCGCCATCATCGCTACGCGGTCGGGCCGGATGCCCTTCAGCGCCGCGAGCTCGGGATTGTCGGCCGAGGCGCGCATCGCCTTGCCGACCCGCGTGAAGGCAAGGGCCGCGAACACCAGCAGCATGATCACGAGCGCCACGCCCATCGTCTCGGTCTGCTGCGGGTTGATGCGCAGGTCGCCGAAGTGGACATCGCGCGCGATCGGCCGGTCGTAGCCGCGCATGTCGTTGCCGAAACACAGGCGTACGACGTTCTCGAGGACAAGGCCGGACGCAATGGACGCGATCGCCGCCGGCAGCGCGCCCTGCTTCACCAGCGGCAGGTGCGCCACCTTGTCGAACACCAGCCCGACCGCGCCCGCCACGACAAAGGCCACCGCGAGCGAGCCCACGATCTGGAAGCCCGCGGCATAGGCGGTATAGCCCGCGAAGGCGCCCAGCGTCGCCACGCCGGAGACCGAGAAGTTGGGAAAGCGCAGCACGGCGAACATCGCCGTGAAACCGATGGCAGGCACGGCCAGCAGCGCGCCCGACACCAGCCCGTTCAACAGGGCTTGAAGGACCAAATTCATGGTCTTCCGGACCGCCAGCCTCTGGCTGGCTCAAGAGAATGAGCGAGCCAGAGGCTCGCGGTCCGCATGAGCACGACGCCGGCCAACTAAGCGATCTTCACCAGAACCGGCTTGCCGGCCTTGATCTGCTCGTACAGGAACTTGCAGTCGAGGATATCGCCCTTGTCGTCGAAGTCGCACGGGCCGGACGCGCCCGCATAGTCAACCTTCTCACCGGCGGCTATGGCCTTCAAACCGTCGACGGCATTGTCGACCGCCTTGCCGCCGCCCTGCGTCACCTTGCGGATGTTGTCCTTGATCACGGTGCCGGTGGCGCCCTTCCCGATCGCCATGGCCATCAGCACCATGTTCACATGGTCGTAGACCTGGCTGGTGTAGGGATCGGGGCTCGCGAGTCCAGACAGCTTCTTCACCCGGGCCAGCGCCCCGCTGCCTTCGGCGACGGACGGTGCGTAGGTGTAGACGCCTTCCACGACTTCGTTCTGGCCGACCTGTTCGATCAGCTTCTGGTTGATGGCGTAGGCCTGGCCGATGATCTTGCCCTTGTAGCCGGCGCGATAGAGGTCCTTCAGCAGCACGACCGTGTCGGGCGTGTAGCCGGCGCAGAGGATGGCGTCCGGTGCGAAGCGCATCATCTGGTCGACCTCGGTGCGATAGGTCGTCTTCTTGTCGTCGTAGATCAGGCTGCCGTGCGTGCCGCCCGCTTTCTTGGCGACGCCTTCCATGATCTCGATGCTCGACTTGGCGAACGGCGTCTGTGGCACAAAGGTCCAGATCTTCTTGGCGCCCAGCGACACAAGGAACTCCCCGGTGCGCGTGACCTGCAGCACCGTGTTGGGCTGGGTGCGCACGAGATAGCCTTGGTGCGGCAGCAGGGTGATCGAGTCGGCGCCCGACACGGTGCAGAGGAAGGTCTTGTTTTCCCAGCACAACGGTGCGACCGCGGTCGTCACCGATGAGGCCCAGGTGCCCAGGATCGCCGCCACTTTGTCGACGTCGATCAACTTGCGTGCCGCGCGCACGCCGGCATCCGGATTGGTCTGGTCGTCCTCGCTCACCAGCACGACCTTGCGGCCGAGCACGCCGCCCGCGGCGTTCACTTCCTCGACGACGGCGGCCGCCACCTTGGCCATTACCGGACCGTAGGAGCCGCCCGCGCCCGTGAGCGGCGTCAGGGTCGCGATCTTGATCGGATCGGCTTGCGCCCGCACGACCGACGGGGCGGCGACGGCGGCCACACTGCCCAAAAGCGCCGCGCGGCGGCCAATACGAAACATCATCATCTGGTTCCCCTCATGTAGTGCCGGCGAGCATAGGCTGGGCCTTGCCGCCAAGAAAGAGATCGCGGACGGTCGGATCGGAGGCCAACTCCGCCGCGCGGCCCTCGCGCTCGACCCGGCCCTGGACCAGCACGCAGGCGCGCGCGGAGACCGCCAGCGCCTCGAGCGCATTCTGCTCGACCATCAGGATGGCCACGCCCGTCTTGTTCAACGCAACGATTGTGCCGAAGAGTTCCTCGGCCGCGCGCGGGCTGAGGCCCGCCGTGGGTTCGTCGAGCAGCAGCAGCTTCGGCGCATTCATGAGCGCGATCGCCATGGCCAGGATCTGGCGCTGACCGCCGCTCAGCGTGCGTGCGGCCGCGCGGCGCTTTTCGGCCAGCATCGGGAAGCGCTCGTAGAGCTCCGCCATGCGTTGCCGTGCGTGGCGGCCGTCGGTGAAGCTGCCCATCTCGAGATTCTCGGCGATGGTCATGGTGCCGAAGACATTGCGCTCTTGCGGCACGAAAGAGAGACCGAGTCCGCTGATCTCGGGCGCGCCCAGCCCCGCGATGTCGCGGTCGCCCAAGTGGATGTGTCCGCCGCTGGGGCGCAGCAGCCCCGCAATCAGCTTCAGCAGGGTCGACTTGCCCGCGCCATTGGGCCCGATCAGCGAGACGATTTCGCCGTCCTCGACATGCAGCGCCGCGCCTTTGACGATCTCGTCGGCGGCGACATAGCCGCCGCGCAGGTCGGTGACCGACAGCAAGCTCATGCGGCACGCTTGCCGAGATAGGCTTCGCGCACGCGGTGATCGTTGCGCACCTGATCGAAGGTGCCTTGCGTCAGTACCTGTCCTTCGGCCATCACGATCACCGGATCGCAAAGGTGGGCGATGAAGCCCATGTCGTGCTCGATCAGCAGCACGGTGATGCCGCGCTTGGGCAGTTCCAGCAGCCGCTCGCCGATCTCGTTCTGCAGGGTCGGATTGACGCCCGCCGTCGGCTCGTCGAGCAGTACGAGTTTGGGCTCGGCCATCAGCGCACGGCCGATCTCGAGGAGCTTCTTCTGTCCGCCCGATAAGGCCGTCGCCGGATTGTCGATGAGCCTGTCGAGCCGCAGGAAGCGTGCCGTCTCCAGTGCCTTCTCCGCAAGCTCCGCCTCGCGATCGCGCGCCGCCCGGCTGCCGAAGATCGCCGTCAGCAGGCTCTCGCCCGGCTGGTCGCGGCCATAGAGCATGAGGTGCTGGAATACCGAGAGCTTGGGGAAGCCGCGCGCCACCTGGAAGGTCCGCAGCAGGCCCGCCCGGCTGATGACGTCGGGCGACTTGCCGGCCATCTCGCTGCCGTCGAACACGATGGAGCCGGCGTTCGGCGGCACCAGCCCCGACACGACGTTGAACAGCGTCGTCTTGCCCGCCCCGTTCGGCCCGATCAGCCCGGTGATCCCACCGGCTTCGACCGCGAAGTCGACGCCACGCAACACCTCCAATCCGTAGAAGGCACGCCGCAGATCTTTGATTTCGAACAGAGACATGACCGCAGGCAAGACATAGCGGCTCTACAGCGTTTGACCAAGTAGCAGATAGTCGAGGAGTTTGACGCCTCCGGCACCGGAAAGCGGAACCAATACAGCTTGCACCAGAGGTTGCTCGAAGAACGGAGCAAACGCACCCTTTCGCAAGCTTCGCACCTGTTCGATCAACATTCGAAACACAGTCAGAAGTTTCTCGCGCCTCTTTCGATTCTCTTCGTCAACTCCGCCGATCGTCCCCTCGAGCCAAAGGGCGTCCGCTTCCATGCGCTCAAGCGATCTCCGCCTGGCCTTCTCAGCTGCTAGGTTCAGCGTGGCGGCGAGGACAACAGAAACCAGTAGATAAAACCCCACGATACCCAACACGAGATTGCCGTCGTCCCAGTTATCGAACAACCGGCTACGACAAACCACCATCAACCCAACAATCACAAATGGGAACAGAATCAAGGGACCTACCGATGCGGTCTGCTCCGCGAAGAGTCTGGCATCGATCCAATCGTCGAGCAGGGAATTGGAAGATGCTACTGACGATTGACGATCTCGCACTCTTGCTGCAATTGGGGCGGCCGCCAGTTCGGACAATTGAGGCCCTAACTCTGCGGCAAATGCTTTAATCGTTTGGGGCGGATAAACAGTTCGCCCGCTTTTGAGCACCGTCAGAAAACGCCAGGTAATCAACGTGATGTCGCTAACCACTAGCAGCAGCACCACTACAGCAACACCACCGGCCCACACTCCGCCTCGAAAGAGCATGCGGTCGGCGATACCTCTTGCGGGAACATCCGGCTCTCCACCTCCAATATTTACGACGAGCGCGATCAAACATAACGAAATCGGCACCAATATGGCCAAGCGCATCAATCGTTGCCTACTGTGTAGCCGTATCCGATACCCGCGCACTTCTGCCCGGCGCACTCTTGCTCAGACCACGACGGCACAGCTCATCCCCCAATCCATCGACGATGATGTCATCCGTGGCAATCGTCGAGAAAAAGAACGGGCTCTTCGCCGAGCATTGGTATCCCCCAGATACCGGTTATGTCAGCAATACTAACTCAACGTACAGTTGAAGCACAATCGATTGAGAGTACCAACTAAAGCCTATTGTAGGCTTTAAACCACTCGACAAATCTAGGGATGCCTTCTTCGACCGGGACTTTCGGTGTCCAGTCGAAATCACGGGTGGTATCGGTGATATCGGCCGCCGTCTCGAGCATGTCCCCGGGCTCGCCCGGGTGCAGCTCGACAACCGCCTTCTTTCCGAAGGCCTTTTCGAACAACTCGATGATATGGGCGATGTCCTCGCTGCCGGCGGCGCCGAGATTGTAGAGCCGGTGGCCAGGGTCGGCCGCCGGCTTGTCGAGCACGGCCAGGGTGCCCGACACGATGTCGTCGATGTAGCTGAAGTCGCGGCGGGCGAAGCCCAGGTGGAAGAGCTTGATCGTCGAGCCTTCGTGGATCGCCTTGGCGAAGATGTATGGCGCCATATCGGGCCGGCCCCAGGGACCGTAGACCGTGAAGAAACGCAGGCCCGTCGCGTGGAGCTTGTGCAGATGGACGTAGGTCTCGACTAGCAGTTCTCCCGCCCGCTTGGTGGCGGCATAGACCGACACCGGATGATCGACCCTGTCGCCCACCGCGAACGGGAGCTTCCGGTTGCCGCCGTAGACCGACGAGGACGAGGCATACACGAAGTGCTTCAAGCTGGGCAGGCGCCGCGCCAGTTCGACCATGACGAGATGGCCCATCACGTTGGTCTGGACGTAGATATACGGATCCTTCACCGACTCGCGCACGCCGGGCTGGGCGGCGAGATGGACGATACGGTCGATGTGACCATGGCTGGCGGCCAGCGGCAGCATGGTCTCCCGGTCGGAGATATCGCCTTCGATGAAGGTGAAACCCTTGTCCTCGCGCAGCGGCTTGAGGCGGGCGAATTTCAGGATCGGGTCGTAGTACGGGCTGAAATTGTCGATGCCGACGACCTGTTCGCCCCTGGCCAGCAACGCGCGCGCGACTTGCGAGCCGACGAAGCCGGCGACACCAGTGACAAGGACGGACATGAAATCGCTTAAAGAAATCCGGAGGGCGGGAAATGGTCGGCGGCGCTGATTACAACATTTCGTCCGGGAACGACACCGTGAAACGACAGGCCCGGCCGACTGGTCCCGGAGTCAGAAAACATTCTTTTTGAACGGCCCCTGCGTTCCACGTTGAAACGCGCAACATTCTGTCGCTACCGTCCCCATATCGAAGCCCAAGGAGGTTGCCATGTCAGCAGCGGTGACCCTGGACGACAAGTATGTAGTCGAGACGGGCCGGGTCTATCTGACCGGGACCCAGGCACTGGTCCGGCTGCCGATGATGCAGCGGCAACGCGACCTCGCGGCCGGGCTCAACACCGGCGGCTACATCAGCGGCTATCGCGGCTCTCCCCTTGGCGGCTTCGACCAGGCGCTGTGGCAGGCCAAGAAATTCATCAAGAAGAGCCATATCGAATTCCAGCCCGGCCTCAACGAGGACCTCGCGGCGACCGCCCTCTGGGGCACCCAGCAGATACATCTTTATGACGGCGCCAAATTCGATGGCGTCTTCGGCATATGGTACGGCAAGGGACCAGGCGTCGACCGCTCGGGCGACGTCTTCAAGCATGCCAACTACGCCGGCACTTCAAAGCATGGCGGCGTGCTCGCCTTGGCCGGCGACGATCATATGGCCAAGTCGTCAACCACGGCGCACCAGAGCGAGCCTGCCCTGATCGCAGCCAACATGCCGATCATCCACCCTGCCAGCGTCCAGGAATATCTCGACTACGGCCTGCACGGCTTTGCCATGTCCCGCTATTCGGGGCTGTGGGTCGCCTTCAAGGTGTTGAGCGAGACCGTCGACTCCTCTGCCTCGGTCTACGTCGATCCTCACCGCGTCGAGATCCACACCCCGACCGATTTCACCATCCCGCCCGAGGGCGTGCACATCCGTTGGCCCGACGAATGGCTGGGCCAGGAACGCCGCGTGCTGACGCTGAAGCTGCCGGCCGCGCGCGCCTACTGGCGGGCCAACAAACTCGACAAGGTGATGCTCGGCCGGCCCGACGCACGCTTCGGCATCGTCACCGTCGGCAAGTCCTACATGGACGTCCGCCAGGCGCTCGACGAGCTCGCGATCGACGACAAGGAAGCCGAGCGGCTCGGTCTCGCTGTCTACAAGGTGGGCATGGTGTGGCCGCTGGAGACCGAGGGTGCCGTGGCCTTCGCCTCGGGCAAACGCGAGATCCTGGTCATCGAGGAAAAGGCGCCGATCATCGAGCAGCAGCTGAAGGACGTGCTGTTCAACGCTCCCGCCGACCGCCGCCCCGTCGTCGTCGGCAAGACCGACGAGCGTGGCCAGAAGCTCTTCAAGTCCGATGGCGAGCTATCGCCCTTCGACATCGCCTCCACCATCGTCGCGCGGCTCGGCCTCGACTCCTTCAGCGCAGCGACCAAGCAGCGCTTCGAGACCTTGCGCCGCCGCTCGTCGCGTCAGGTGCGCAACGACTCGGGCATGGCCCGCGTGCCCTACTTCTGCTCCGGCTGTCCGCACAACACCTCGACAAAGGTGCCGGAAGGGTCGATGGCGATGGCCGGCATCGGCTGTCATACCTTGGCCATCGGCATGGAGCGCAACACTAAGACCTTCACCCACATGGGCGCCGAGGGCGCACCGTGGGTCGGCGCCTCGCACTTCGTGGACGTGCCTCACGTCTTCCAGAACCTGGGAGACGGCACCTACTTCCATTCAGGCTATCTCGCGATCCGGCAGGCGATCGCGGCCGGCACCACCATCACCTACAAGATCCTCTACAACGACGCCGTCGCCATGACGGGCGGCCAGCCGCACGACGGCAACGTCCATCCCTGGACGATCAGCCAGCAGGTCCATGCCGAGGGCGTGCGCCGCATCGCCCTGGTGAGCGACGATCCACACAAATATCCGGTCGGCACCGAGTGGGCGCCGGGCGTCACTTTCCATCATCGCGACCAGCTCGACGAGGTGCAGCGCGAGCTGCGCGAGATCAAGGGCGTCTCCGTCCTGATCTACGACCAGACCTGCGCCGCCGAGAAGCGCCGTCGCCGCAAGCGCGGCACCTATCCCGATCCCGCCAAGCGCGTGTTCATCAACCAGGCGGTCTGCGAAGGCTGCGGCGACTGCTCTGTCGCATCGAACTGCCTGTCGGTCACGCCGGTGGAAACCGAGTTCGGCTCCAAGCGCGAGATCGACCAGTCGTCCTGCAACAAGGACTTCTCCTGCCTGAACGGCTTCTGCCCCTCCTTCGTCACCGTCGAAGGCGGCGGCGTGCGCAAGGGCAAGGCCGCCGGCAAGTCCAGCTCCGCGCCGGCCGAGATGCCGCTGCCGCCGCTCGTAATCATTCCCTCGGTCGCGGACCGGCCGTACGGCGTCCTTATCACCGGTATCGGCGGTACAGGCGTCGTCACCATCGGCGCCATCATGGGCATGGCCGCCCACATCGAGGGCAAGGGTGCGACCGTGCTCGACCAGCTCGGCATGGCGCAAAAGGGCGGCGGCGTGATCAGCCACGTTCGCATCGGCGCCACTCCCGAGGCGCTGCATGCCGTGCGCCTGGCGACCGGCGGCGCCGACGTGCTGCTGGGCTGCGACCTGGTTGTCAGCGCCGGCACCGACGCGTTGGCGAAGCTCGAGCCCGGCCGCACGCACGCCATTATCAACACGCACCAGACCATCACCGGCGAGTTCACCCGCCATCCCGACCTCGCCTTCCCGACCTCGACGCTCAAGCTTTCGATCGAGGCCGCCGCCGGCGCCGATGCCTGCGACTTCCTCGAAGCCACGAACCTTGCGACCGGCCTGATGGGCGACTCGATCGCCACCAACCTCTTCATGCTGGGGTACGCGTGGCAGAAGGGCCTGATCCCGATCGGCCTCCAGGCTCTGGAAAGGGCGATCGAACTCAACGGCACGGCCGTGCCGATGAACCTCGGCGCCTTCCGCTGGGGCCGCCGCGCCGCGCACGATCTGCCCGCGGTCACCAAGCTGCTGGCACCGGCCGAGAACGTCGTGGCCTTCACGCGCCTCTCGCGCACGCTCGACGAGATCGTCACCAGCCGGGTGAAGCACTTGACCGGCTACCAGGACGCAGCCCTTGCACGGCGCTACACCACGTTGGTCGAGCGCGTGAAGGCGGTCGAAGCGAAGACCGGCGAGACCGGCCTCGCCGAAGCCGTCGCGCGCAATTACGCGAAGCTGTTGTCGTACAAGGATGAGTACGAAGTGGCGCGGCTCTATGCCGAGACGGCATTTGCCGCCAGCGTCGATCAGAAATTCGAGGGCGACTACAAGCTGAAGTTCCACCTCGCGCCACCGCTCTTCTCCTCACGCGATCCCCAAACCGGGCATCTCGTGAAGAAGGAATTCGGTCCCTGGATGCTGCCGGTGTTCAAGCTGCTGGCGAAGCTGAAGGGCCTCCGCAACACCGCCTTCGATCCGTTCGGCTACACCGCCGAGCGCAAGCTGGAACGCGCGCTGATCGGGCAATATGAGAGCCTGGTCGACGAGCTGCTGGGAGGCCTGACACCGGCCAACCATGCGTTGGCCGTGAAGCTCGCGTCGATCCCCGACGACATTCGTGGCTACGGCCACGTGAAGGACGCGCATCTCGCGAAAGCCAAGCGCAAGGAAGCCAATCTGCTGGCCCAATGGCGCCGTCCCGCAGCGCTGAAGCAGGCCGCGGAGTAAGCTTCACCCGCCTACTGCGTGCTGACCTTGGCGTCGGCGTTCTGCTGACGCGCCAGTTCCTCGCGTTGCCGAGCCTGTTCGGCCTCGAGCGCGGCCTGTTCCTTGCGCGCCTTTTCCTTCTGGGCCTGCTGGCCGCCGCTGCCGGCCACAACTCCGCCGACCCTCATCCCCTTCTCTTCGTTGTCGGGAGCAACACCCGGATCGTATCGCTGCTCGGTCGATGACGGCAGGGTTCGCGTGACGGGCGCCGACTGGTCGGCGCCTGCCCGGGCCGGCGTCGACAGCAGTGGTGAGGGACGGTTGTCGCAGGCGCCGAGAAGAAGAAGCGCTGCGACAGCGAGCAAGCCGGGCGTTCGGAGTTCCATAGAGCGCGAACGCCGGACGGCCGGATAGGTTGCCTGCGTTGACAAGGCCACCCGCCCGCGCGCCCAATTCGCTCCGAAGCCAAGGCGAGGCCGGCAAATGAGCACTGTCACCGCATTGTCCCTCCGGGTCGACCCCGTCGGGCGCGCCCGCGCGCTCGGTCCCGCGATCGAAGCCGCGGCCGACACGATCGAACGCACGCAGGAAATCCCCGAACCGGTCCTGACCGAACTGCACGCGTCGCGGCTGCTGCGCCTCTTGCTGCCGCGCTCCGTGGGCGGCGACCAGGTCGATCCGTGGACGTATCTCCATGCCGTCGAGGAGATCGCCAGACATGACGGCTCCGTCGGCTGGAACATGTTCGTGGCCAACAGCTCTTCGTTCATCGCGCCGTTCATTCCCCTCGAGGCGGCCAGGACGATCTATGCCGATCCGCGCAGCGTCATCGCGTGGGGGCCGCCCAACCATCATCGTGCGACGGCGGTGCCAGGGGGCTACCGCGTCACGGGCGAATGGCACTTCGCCTCGGGATCGCGCCAGGCCAACTGGATGGGTGCGCACTGCCAGGTGGTCGAGCCCGACGGTTCGCTGCGCAAGAACCGCTTCGGGCGGACGACCATTCGCACGCTGCTGATGCCCAAGGATCGCACGACGCCGATCCGTAACTGGAACACCCTCGGCATGCGCGGCACGGCATCGGAGGGATACGGCATCAAGGACGTGTTCGTGCCGGAAGAATTCTCCGGCACGCGCGAGGACCCGACCCTCCGCCGCGATCGCGGCAAGCTCTACGCCTTCACCACGCAGGGCATCTATGCCGTCGGCGTCGCGGGGACCGCGCTGGGGATCGCCCGCGCCATGCTCGATGCCTTCGCGGCCCTTGCTGCGGACAAGACACCGCGCGCCATGGCCCGCCTGGCGGACGACCCTGTCATCCAGGCCAATTTCGCCCGCCGGGAAGCCGCCCTGGGCTCGGCGCGTGCCTGGCTCGCGGATACACTGAAAGAAGTTTGGGCGACCGCAGACGACGTGGAGCCCGTGGGAACGGCGGATCGCGCCAAAGTGCGCCTGGCTTGTACACACGCCATCCAGACCTCCATCGAAGCCGGCGACTGGACGTTCAAAGCAGCGGGGGCGAGTGCAATTTTCATTGGCACCCCCTTCGAGCGGAGATTTCGCGACCTGCACACGCTTTCCCAGCAGATACAATCGCGCGAGGCCCATTGGGAAGCCGTGGGCAAAGTGATGTTCAACGGCGATCCGGACGGCACTTTCATGTGATGGGCGTTCCCACCGCTTGCCGTAGCCGTGGAGTTACGGCACCGTGACAGGGATGGAAGAAGATACCGGGAGTAGCGCGAGCGAAGTCGCCCAAGAAAGCGACAGCGAACGCCGCCGCAGAAGACGTCGTAGACGGAAGAGAAAGAAGGGCACGGAAACCAGCGCGGAAACGCAAAGGCTGTTTCTGCTGGCGCGTTGGGCTGCCGGTGCCCTCCTGATGTTCGCGACCTGGGCCTACGGCGTCTACGTGTACAGCACGACTCCATTGGGCCTGGGGGCGCTGATCTTCCTGCCCGCAGGCATCGTCGCCATGGTCGGGCTTTCCTACGCGCTGGCCGTTCCGTTCTTTTCCGTGCTCGCGATGATCGTGGGCTTCATCTACAGGATCAATTCCGGCCCCATCATCGCGCTTCAGGGTGCGGTCATGGCGTTCGTCGCGGTCGGCATCCTCAACGCCGTCTGGCGAATCTTCGTCTTCTTCCTCACCAAGCGCGAAGTCACGAGGAACGAGGCGGGATACAAGTAAGCGCGCTAGAAGCGGTGCGCGAGGCGCACGCCGAGATTGTCCATGCCCGGGTTTGGAGTGGCCAGAAACGCACTGGATGAGTGCTCGTAGTAGGCCGATATTCGGTTGTCCGGGGTGATCTGCAATCCGACTTCCAGGGGAATGTGGAACAGAACGTTCGACCCCAGGGCCTTTCGGCTGTCGGTGTTCGCGGTCAGGGGCGCATTGTTGACCGATCCGCCGAGGCCGATACCGAAGAAGAACAGCGAACCCGAATACTCCCAACGTACATCGAGATAGCCCCAGCTGGTGCCGCCGTCGGTCGTCACCGTCCCACCCAGAACCGGCCGGATGGCACCGCCCCACAAGGCCAGTGACGGCGCGAAGGCCACTTCAGCATTGAGACTGACGCCGGGTTCGTAGTGATTGGCGGCAACGATGTGCAGATCGTGGGCGAGAACGCCGCCGCGCACTTCGTAGATCACCGCGGAGAGCGAGGATTGGGCAAATGCCGAAACCGGCATCACTGTGAACACCGTAAGGGCCGCAAGGCCACGCAGTCCTAGTGGCATGGCAACTCCTTCGCTCTCGCCGCAGCACGCAGGGCCAACGGTGCCGACGTCGAAGGGTTGCTACTGTCCGTTTGAATTCACCCGCCTGGCGTTGCGAATCGACGACTGCCCCTGGTCCGGCGAAACCTCGGTCATGACACAGCCCGGCATCATCAGGCCTACCTTCATCGAGACTTCGACATAGCGCGTCTGGCCGGACCCGATGGTAATCTGCTGCCCGCCCTGCTGGTCGCCGATCCTGCAGGAAAGCTCGACCGGACCCGGCGGGCCTTCGAGGCGCACAAAGGTGTTCGACGCCAGTTGGGCCGTCACGCCGCCCGCGAGGCTGACGTCGATCGGCCGGGCAAGGCCCATGTAGCCCGAGCGATAAACATAGAGCGCGCCATTGTCCCGCGCAGGCTGCTCGAAGCGCTTGGCCTCGGCGTCCTGTCGCGAATCGGCCAAGGGCACGTTGGCGCAGGCAGCGGCCGCGAGCAGCAATGGCAGAGGCAGGCCTCCACGCAGGATCTGACGGGTCATGATTTCCTCCGGAACTCGGACCCGTCATCGCAACACCGCATCGTGTCCCTCTGCCGGCGACTTAGCGGCGTTTCGATGGTGGAACTTCCGTGCAAGCGCGGCGTTCTCGCTCCATGACCCGAAGCAAATGGCTGCTTCATGACGGCCGCGCGCTCGAAATCCGCGATCGCCGGGTCATGACGTCGCTCGAGATCTGGGTCTACGAGAACGACCGGCCGCTGGGCCTTCACGCCACCCTGACGTTGCGCGACGCCGCCGCCGGGCTGGCTGCCGGCCACGATATCCTGGGGCAGGCGATGCAGACTGCCGTCGACGACCTGCAAGCGGGACGCTTCAAGCTCGGGGCCCTGCGCGCAAGCGCCTAGTTAAAATCGCGCAGGCCTAGCCGCCGATCCTCTGCCACCAGGACTTTTGCGCCTGAGGCCAGCCCCGTGACTCCATGCAACTCGCCATGAACCTGTCGGCGTTGCGGCTGTCGCCGTAGTTGGACATCTGGTTCGACAGGCCGTCGCGCCCGCGATCGGATGGATTGGCGAAGGTGCTGCCGGCGCTCGCATCGTCGACGCGGCGGCGGTTCTGCATGTATTCGTCGACCTGACCCTGGCACAGGCTGCGGTCGCGGTCGTATTTCTCCGAACTTCCGGCGCCACGAGCGTCGGGTTGCGCCGCTTCCTGGCATCCGCCCAAAAACAATCCGAAAGCGATCGCCGCAATGGCCAGCCCCCGCTCGATCATCGTGCTCCTCCCAGCGCCGCCTCGATAGCCTTCAGCGCATCGTCCGCCTTGGCCGCATCCGGACCGCCGCCCTGCGCCATGTCGGGACGGCCACCGCCGCCCTTGCCGCCCAGCGCGGCGACGGCCGCCTTCACCAGTTCGACGGCGCTCACGGTCTTGGAGAGATCGTCGGTCACGCCGACGACGGCCGAGGCCTTGCCCTCCTCGATGCCGATCAACGCCACGACGCCCGAACCCAGCTTCTTCTTGAACGCGTCGGCCATGCCCTTGAGGTCCTTGCCGGGCACGCCGTTCAGCACGCGCGCGATCAGCTTCATGCCGCCGATGTCGCGCACTTCGTCGGCGGCATTGCCGCCCGCCGAGCCGCCGCTGCCCGCGAGCGCCAGCGCCTTGCGCGCTTCGCCCAGCTCGCGCTCGATCCTGCGCTGGCCGTCGACCAGTGCGGCCAGTCGCGCGGGCAGGTCTTCCGCGCGCACCTTCATCACCGCCGCCGCCTCGTTCAGCAGGTCGATCTGGTGGCGTACATGCTGCTCGGCCGCATTGCCCGCGACCGCCTCGATGCGGCGCACACCGGACGACACGGCGCCTTCGCCCAGGATACGGAACAGGCCGATGTCACCGGTCCGAAGGGCATGCGTGCCGCCGCACAGTTCGACCGAATACTTCTCGCCCTGCGCACCGCCCATCGAGAGCACGCGCACCTCGTCGCCGTACTTCTCGCCGAACAGCGCCATCGCGCCGGCCGCAATCGCTTCTTCCGGCGTCATCAGGCGCGTATCGACGGAGCTGTTGAGGCGGATTCGCTCGTTCACCTCGTCCTCGACCTTGCGCAGCTCCTCGGCGGAGATCGGCTTGGTATGGCTGATGTCGAAGCGCAGCCGGTCCGGCGCGACCAGCGACCCTTTCTGCGTCACATGCGTGCCGAGATGGCGGCGCAGCGCTTCGTGCAGCAGATGCGTCGCGGAATGGTGCGCGCGCAGCTGGGCACGGCGGATCGCGTCGACGGTCATGACGACATCGTCGCCGACCTTGATCTCGCCCTTCTCGACCGTGGCGTGATGGGCGTGCAGGTCGCCCACCATCTTGTGGACGTCCTTGATCGCGGCCTCGCCGTTAGCGCCTGCGAAGCGGCCGGTGTCGCCTTGCTGGCCGCCCGACTCGGCATAGAACGGCGTCTGGTTGACGACCAGCCAGCCGGTTTGCCCGGCCTTCAGCGACGCGACTTCCTTGCCGTCGACGATCACTGCCGTGACCTGGCCCTCTGCGCGCTCGGTGTCGTACCCCAGGAACTCGGTGGCGCCGACCTTCTGGCGCACGTCGAACCAGATCGCCTGGTCGGCGGTCTCGCCGGAGCCGGCCCAGGCCGCGCGTGCCTTGGCGCGCTGCTCTTCCATCGACTTCTCGAAGCCCGCGGTGTCGACGGCGATGTCGCGCGCGCGCAGCACGTCCTGCGTGAGATCGAGCGGGAAGCCGAAGGTGTCGTAGAGCTTGAAGGCGACCTCGCCCTTCAATATGCCGCCGGCCGACAGGCCCCTGGTCTCGTCGTCGAGCAACTTCAGGCCGGTGCCCAGCGTGGTCTTGAAGCGCGTCTCCTCGAGCTTCAGGGTCTCGGCGATCAGCGGCTGGGCGCGGCCGAGTTCGGGATAGGCCTCGCCCATTTCCTTCACCAGCGTCGGCACGAGCTTGTAGACGATCGGATCCTTGGCGCCGAGGATATGCGCGTGACGCATCGCGCGGCGCATGATGCGGCGGAGCACGTAGCCACGGCCCTCGTTGGAGGGCAGCACACCGTCGGCGATCAGGAACGACGTCGCGCGCAGATGATCGGCGATCACCTTGTGCGAAGCGGACTGCGGGCCATCGGGGTCCACCCCGGTCTCATGCGCCACCGCCTCGATCAGAGCACGGAAGAGATCGATGTCGTAGTTGTTGTGCTTGTGCTGCAGGACGGCGGCGAGCCGTTCCAGGCCCATGCCGGTGTCGATCGACGGCTTGGGCAGCGGCACCCGCGTTTCCTTGGTCTGCTGCTCGTACTGCATGAAGACCAGGTTCCAGATCTCGATGAACCGGTCGCCGTCTTCGCCGGGGCTGCCCGGCAGGCCACCCGGGATGTCCTCGCCATGGTCGAAGAAGATTTCGGTACAGGGACCACACGGGCCGGTCTCGCCCATCGCCCAAAAGTTGTCCGACGTCGGGATGCGGATGATCCGATCGTCCGAAAGCCCCGCGATCTTGCGCCAGTAACCCGCCGCTTCGTCGTCGGTGTGATAGACGGTGACGAGAAGCCTGTCCTTGGGCAGGCCGAAATCCTTGGTGATCAGGTTCCAGGCGAGCTCGATCGCCCGCTCCTTGAAGTAGTCGCCGAACGAGAAGTTGCCCAGCATCTCGAAGAACGTGTGGTGGCGGGCCGTATAGCCGACATTCTCGAGGTCGTTGTGCTTGCCGCCGGCGCGCACGCATTTCTGCGAGGTCGTGGCGCGCGGCACCGCCGGCGTTTCCATCCCGGTGAAGATGTTTTTGAATTGCACCATGCCGGCGGTCGTGAACATCAACGTGGGATCGTTGCGCGGGACCAGCGGGCTCGATGGCAGGACGGCGTGGCCGTTCTTGCCGAAATATTCTAGGAATGTGCGACGAATGTCGCTGACGCTTGCCATGATGCGATCCTTGTAGCGTGCGCGCGGCGGCCAAGTCCACATAGGGAAACAGCGCGTTTATGGCCGTCTCCAGCACCTCTACGGCGACTCTCAGACTGGCGGTCGGCGATCTGCGGATTGCGCACCCAATCACCGTGCCCGACGCCGCCGTCCCCGCCCGCGAGATCGTGCCGGCCTTGCAGGGATTGGTGAATGCCGTCGTCTCGGCCGCCGAGAGCGGCAAGGCAATCTCCTGTCGCAAGGGCTGCGGCGCCTGCTGCCGCCAACTCGTGCCGGTGTCCCGCACCGAGGGCGAGCGGCTGCTCGATCTCGTCGAGGCAATGCCCAGGGATCGCCGCAAGGAAATCCGGAGGCGGTTCGCCGCGGCGGAAGCCGTCCTCGCTCCGGCCGGCTTTGGCGAGCGCTCCGGCAAAAGCGATCGGGAGCTCTCGACGGCCTACTTCGCCCTGCGCGTGCCCTGCCCTTTCCTCGAAGACGAAAGCTGCTCGATCCATGAAGAGCGGCCGCTGATCTGCCGCGAATATCTGGTGACGTCGCCGGCCGAGCTCTGCGGCGGCCCCCTGCAGGAGGGAGTGACGCCCGTGGCCGTGCCGAAGGTCTCCCTCGCCGCACGCAAGCTGCAGGACGACAAGGCCGAATGGTTCCCGCTCGCCCTGCTCATGGCCTGGGGTCGAACCCGGCCCAAAAATTCCGCGCGCCGGACAGGGCCGGAGTGGGTGCAGAGATTCCTGAAGGGGGTAGCGGGGTAGCGCTAACTGCGCCAACTCATTGCCCCGTTAAACAAACGGGAAAAAAACGGCGCCCCTCAGGGAGGGGCGCCGGATAAAATGGGCGGTGCTGCGCGTGGGGAAGCAGCACCGCCCGTAGACCATCGGAGACAGGGGATCCGAGTGGGCTATTCTTCTTCGGTCTCGTCGTCGTCTTCTTCCTTCGTGCCGTCGAGGGCGGCTGCCAGGATGCCGGCGTTTTCGCGGACCTTCTTTTCGATCGCGTCGGCGACGTCGGGATGTTCCTTGAGGTAGGTCTTGGCGTTCTCGCGGCCCTGGCCGATGCGCACGCCGTCGTAGGAGTACCAGGAGCCCGACTTCTCGACGACGCCGGCCTTGTCGCCGAGATCGATCAACTCGCCGGTCTTGCTGACGCCTTCGCCGTACATGATGTCGAATTCGACGACCTTGAACGGCGGCGCCACCTTGTTCTTCACGACCTTCACGCGGGTCGCATTGCCGACCACGTCCTCGCCGTTCTTGAGCGCGCCGATGCGGCGGATGTCGAGGCGGACCGAGGCGTAGAACTTGAGCGCATTGCCGCCCGTCGTGGTCTCGGGGCTGCCGAACATGACGCCGATCTTCATGCGGATCTGGTTGATGAAGATCACCAGCGTGTTCGACTTGGAAATCGAGGCCGTGAGCTTGCGCAGCGCCTGGCTCATCAGGCGGGCCTGCAGCCCCGGAAGCGAGTCGCCCATTTCGCCTTCGAGTTCGGCGCGCGGCACGAGGGCCGCCACCGAGTCGACCACCAGCACGTCGACCGCGCCGGAGCGGACCAGCGTGTCGGCGATCTCGAGCGCCTGCTCACCGGCATCGGGCTGGGAGATCAGGAGGTTCTGGATGTCGACACCCAGCTTGCGGGCATAGCCCGGGTCGAGCGCGTGTTCGGCGTCGACGAAGGCGCACGTGCCGCCCTTCTTCTGGGCCTCGGCCACGACATGCAGCGCGAGCGTCGTCTTGCCCGAGCTTTCCGGGCCGTAGATCTCGACGATGCGGCCCTTGGGCAGGCCGCCGATGCCGAGGGCGATATCGAGGCCCAGCGAGCCGGTCGAGATCGATTCGATTTCCACATGCTCGCGCTGGCCGAGCTTCATGATCGAGCCCTTGCCGAAAGCCCGCTCGATCTGGGCCAGCGCCGCGTCGAGCGCCTTGTTCTTGTTATCCATGCCTTGTTTCTCGACCAGTTTAAGTGCCGCCGTCATTGGCTGCCTCCTTTGATAATCCATGCCCCTGTCAGGAGC
>CAIWTJ010000060.1 GCA_903915535.1 Enhydrobacter aerosaccus | reverse complement strand
CTCAAAACGCGGAAAATCGGTCATGTCTTCAGTCTACAGAACCCATACGTGCGGCCAATTGCGCCCCGAGCATGTCGGCCAGCAGGCCCGCCTGTCGGGCTGGGTCCAGCGCAAGCGCGACCACGGCAATCTGCTGTTCATCGACCTGCGCGATCACTACGGCGTGACCCAGGTCGTGGTGGATGCCTCCAGCGCGGTCTTCAAGCTGGCCGAATCGGTGCGCAACGAGAGCGTGGTGACGGTGACGGGCAAAGTGGTGGCCCGCGAGCCCTCGACCGTGAATGCCAAGCTGGCCACCGGTGCAGTCGAGCTCGATGCAGCGGAATTCGTCATCCAGTCCATGGCCGATCCGCTGCCGATCCCGGTTTATCAGGAAAACGACACGACGCCGGAGGAGCTGCGCCTCAAGTACCGCTTCCTCGACCTGCGCAAGGACAAGCTCCACCGGAACATCATGCTTCGCAGCCAGGTGATCGCGAGCCTGCGCCGGCGCATGATCGACCAGGGTTTCATGGAGTTCCAGACGCCGATCCTGACGGCCGACAGTCCCGAGGGCGCGCGCTCGTACCTGGTGCCGAGTCGCCTTTATCCGGGCAAGTTCTACGCGCTGCCGCAGGCGCCGCAGATGTTCAAGCAGCTGCTGATGGTGTCGGGCTTCGACCGTTACTTCCAGATCGCGCCGTGCTTCCGGGATGAAGACGCTCGTGCCGATCGCGCACCCGGCGAGTTCTACCAGCTCGACTTCGAAATGAGCTTCGTCACCCAGGAAGACGTGTTCGCCGCGATCGAGCCGGTGCTGGGCGGCGTGTTCCAGGAGTTCGCCTCCTTCAACCGCGAAACGCCGCGCAAGGTGACGGGCTTCCCGTTCCCACGCATTCCCTATGCCGAAGCGCTGCTGACCTATGGCACCGACAAGCCCGATCTGCGCAATCCGCTCCGAATCTACGACGTGGGCGAGGTCTTCGCGGGCTCGGATTTCAAGGTATTTGCCGGGATCGTCGCCAAGGGCGGCGTGGTGCGCGCCATTCGTGCGCCCAAGGCGGGCAGCCAGCCGCGCAGCTTCTTCGACAAGCTCAACAGCTGGGCACAGGGCGAGGGTAAGCCAGGCCTGGGCTACATCACGCTGGAAGGCGGGGCGGGAAAGGGGCCGATCGCCAAGTTCGTGGCGGACGAGCGTCTCGCCAAGCTCAAGAGCCTGACCGGCGCCGAGGACGGCGATTCGGTGTTCTTCGTCGCCGACCAGCCCGAGGCGGCCTGGAAGTTCGCGGGCTTTGCGCGCACCAAGATCGGCCAGGAGCTGGGCGTGATCGCGGAGGGCGAGTTCGCCTTCTGCTGGATCGTCGACTTCCCGATGTTCGAATACGACGACAAGCTGAAGAAGGTCGACTTCAGCCATAACCCGTTCTCGATGCCTCAGGGCGGCCTCGAGGCGCTGGAGACGCAGGATCCGCTGACCATCAAGGCCTGGCAGTACGACATCGTCTGCAACGGCATCGAGCTCTGCTCGGGTGCGATCCGCAACCACAAGCCCGACATCATGTACAAGGCGTTCGGGATCGCGGGCTACAGCCGGGAAGAGGTCGAGGCCCGCTTCGGCGGCATGCTGAATGCCTTCAAGTTCGGCGCCCCGCCGCACGGCGGCGCCGCCCCCGGCGTCGACCGCATCGTCATGCTGCTGGCCGACGAGCCCAATATCCGTGAGGTCATCACCTTCCCGATGAACCAGAGCGCGATGGATCTGATGATGGATGCGCCGACCGAAGTGCCGATGGAGAAGCTGCGCGAGCTGCACATCGCCTTGCGTCTGCCGCCTCCCAAGAAGGATTGACCTGGCCAGTAAGAGTCAGTAGAGTCAGAGGGTTATAATAACAAATTAAAGAAGAAAATGAGCTTCCCTCGGCTCACCCTGCTGGTTCTGCCCGTGGCGTTGGGCTTGCCGATGCTGACCGGCGCCTGCGGCGCGCCGGTGGCCGTGGCGGCTGCCAGCTACGGCGCCGACGGCGTGTCGGTCGTGGAATCCGGGAAGACGACGACCGATCATTTCGCCTCCATGGTTTCCAAGAAGGATTGCGCCATGTGGCGTGTCCTGCGCAATCGCTCGGTCTGCATCGACCGCGATCCTTCAAAGCCCGACCCGTACAAAGTGAACTACGACGAGCCGTTCCGGCAGCAGTCCGAGGGCGGCGTCGTCGAATACGCCTCTCCCGCGCACGCCGGAACCAACGCACCGCCGACGAGCTGGGATGCCGCGGCCTATAAGCCGGTGACGACCGAGCCTGCGCAGCCCACGACGGCTGTTGCCGAGACGGCACCGGCGACCGCCGAGCCCGCCGCGCCAGCGCCGGTGTCCATTCCGGCGCCGGTCAAGCCCAAGCCGACCAAGGCCAAAAAGGTCGTGAAGGCCGCCCCTAAGAAGCCTTCACCAGATCAGGTGGCGTCTTCCCGCTGAGCAGGAAGGCCTCGAGGTTATCGAGCGCCTTGAAGCCCATCGCGTTGCGCGTCTCCACCGTCGCCGAGCCCATGTGCGGCAGCAGGAAAGCGTTCACGAGGTCGTAGTAGCCCTGGTGAATCTTGGGCTCGCCGTCGAACACGTCGATGCCTGCGGCGGCCAGCCGGCCGCTCTTCAGCGCCGCGATCAAGGCCTCGTCATCGACCACGCCGCCGCGGGCGGTATTCACCACGATCGCGCCCTTGGGCAGCTTGCCGATGCGCTCGGCGTTCACCCACTTCCGGGTCGCGGCGGTCATTGGCGCGTTGATCGACAGGAAGTCGCAGTGCGGCAGCATGTCGTCGGGATTGGCGTGGAAGGTGGCGCCTTTCTCCAGATCGGCGGGAAGACGGCTGCGGTTGCTGTAGTGGATCGTCATGCGGAAGGCCCGCGCCCGGTCGGCGACGGCCTGGCCGATCCGTCCCATGCCCAGGATGCCCAGCCGCTTGCCGGTGACATGGGTGCCCATGAGCTGGGTCGGCTCCCAGCCCACCCAGTTGTGGGTCCTGAGCATGGTCGTGCCCTCGTGCGCCCGGCGGGCGGCGCCAAGCAGGCAGAGCAGGGCAATGTCGGCGGTGGCGTCGGTCAGGACATCGGGCGTGTTGCTCACGATGATGCCGCGCTTGGCAGCCGCGGCCACGTCGACATGCTCGTAGCCTACCGAGAAAGTGGCAATCATCTTCACCGAAGCGGGCAGCCTGGCGATCGTGTCGGCGTTCAGGGGATCGCCGGCCGCGCACATGATGCCCGCGAAGCCCTCGCTGGCCTTGGCCAGGGCAGGGCCGTCGTAGAGCTTGTCCTCGGGGTTCAGCTTGGCGTCGAAGCTGGCGGCCAGGCGAGCCTCGACGTCGGGCGGGAAGTGCCGGGTTGCCAGGACCCTGGGTTTGCTCGAAGTCATAGTTGTTATCCTCCCTGTGCAGCCCTGACGCAGGCGATCATTCTGGAAATCTTCGCGCATGGATATTACGCTTGGCGGCCCGGCTACAAGGCCTAGCCCCCTGTCCACCGACCGTTGACCACGTTTAGTTTTCGCTGTCCTCGCGTTCCAACTGCGGTTCTTTTCGCGGCGGGGGCAGCGACTCTGGCGTTCGCCCTGTGGATAAGCGATCCGGTGCGCGCCCAGACATCGCCGGCGCCCCAGCCGGATCCGGCCGAAGTCATGCTCACGCCGCACCGGGCGACCTACGAGATGAAGCTCGCCGTCGCGCGCGCCAACAGCGGCATCGTCGAGGTCAAGGGCACGATGGTGCTGGAGACCGCCGACGCCTGTGACGGCTGGGAGGTCAAGCAGCGCATCAAACTCACCTTCCTGCGCAATGACGGCGAGGAGTTCGAGACCGACTCCAACTTCACCAGCTACGAGACCAAGGACGGCCAGCAGCTGCGCTTCTCGGTGCGCAATGCGCAGAACGACGAGGTCGAGGAGGAACTGCGCGGCCAGGCCGATCTCGAGGACGCGGGCGGCAAGGGGCGCGCGAGCTTCACGCTGCCGGAAGCGCGCAGCTTCGAGCTGCCGGCAGGGACGCTTTTTCCGACGACGCACCTCGCGCGCATCATCAAGCACGCCCGCGAAGGCGACAAATCCGTCTCCTACAAGGTGTTCGACGGCGCGCGCCTCGACGGCGCGTTCCAGGTCAACGCGGTGATCGGCAAGTCGCCGCGCATCCCGCCCGGCACCCCGCCGACGAAGGGCGACGTGGCCCTGATGCGCAGCCAGCCCAGCTGGAGCGTGCGCTTCGCCTTTTTTGCCGCAGGTGACCAGGGCGCGCAGCCCGAGTACGAACTCGCCCTCGATCTTCTCGCCAACGGCGTCGCTCGCTCGATGCTGCTCGACTACGGCGACTTCGCCGTCGACGCCCGCCTCATTCAACTCCAAGCCCTCCCGAGGCCGAAATGCTGAGCCGTCCCTTCGTTGCCTCGCTCCTCCTCACGGGCCTCGTGACACTTCCCGCCGCCGCGCAGGATTTCGCGCCGCACAAGGCGGCCTATGCCGTAAATATGCTCGACCACGGCAAGCTCGGGGCGAGCATCGGCAATTACGCCTACGAGCTGAAGCTCACCTGCGATGCCTACGTCATCACCCAGCGGCTGCGTCTCGAGTCGGGCGGCGTCACCGAGCAGCAGTCCCAGATGACCGAGAGCCGCGATGGCCGCACCCTGCAGTTCGAGCATCGCAGCATGGTCAACGGCAAGCAGACCAGCCTGACCAAGGGCGAGGCGGTGCTCGATGACAAGGGCGTCGGCCAGGCCCATTTCAGCCAGCCCGAAGGCCAGACCGCGGCCCTGACGGCCGGCACGATGTTCCCCATCGCCATCGCGCGGGCCACCGCGCAGCACGCCAAGGAAAACGACGGCGGCTTCGACGGCCTGTTCTTCTACGGCGAGAAGCCCAAGCCGCCGCAGGCCGTGAACACGCTGATCGGCCGGGTGCCCAAGCGCCTCGCCGGCCTCAAGATCCCCGACGGCGCCGATGCGCTCGTGAAGGGCCGCAGCCAGATCTACTACCGTGCCGGCTTCTTCGATGCAGACGGCAAGTCCAAGGGCGAGCAGGCCACCTTCGAGATGTCGAGCCTGATGCTCGACAACGGCATCGAGCTCTGGGGCACGCACGAAGAGCGCGACGGCGGCGGCATCGAATACTCGATCACGCGCCTCGAGGCCGTGCCGCTGCCGACCTGCAAGTAGGCGGGCTACTCGACCTTCACGCCCAACTCGCTGAGCGCACGAATCGCACCGGGGTGATAGGGCACGACCTTGTTCTTGCCGGCGTTCTCGGCGCGTGTCGACGCCGCGGCAGGGCCCGCGCCTGAAAGATCCTTGGCCGACAGCACCGCTTTGGTCAGCGCATAGGCGGTGGCCTCGGGCATATCCTTGTGGGCGACGACCACGTTCCAGGCTGCGACCGTCTTGATCGGTGCCGTCTGGCCGCGATAGGTCCCGACGGGATAGGTGGCGTCGGACATGTAGGGGTACTGCTTGCTCATGCCCGCCATCTCCGCGGGCGACAGGCCGAACACGTCGCAGTCCACGGCATTGGTGGCGAGCACCAGCGACGGGATGGGCACGGCAGCCCCCTGCCAGAAGGCATCGAGCGCGCCGCTGGCCAGATCCTTCGCCTGCTCGGCGGGTATGCCCCCGATGACCTGCGGCTTGATGCCGGCTAGGGCGGCAGCAGCGCGGAAATAACCCTCGGCCGGGCCGGGGACGGGACCGCCACCCACTTTCCTGCCGTCGAGGTCCTTCAGCGTCGTGAGCTTCGATTTCTTGAGCGCGGCCCACATGAACGCCGTCTCGTACATCGGGAAGAGGGCACGCACGTTCCTGTGCGGCTTGCCGGCGGCGAAGCCGGTGCCGTTCAACGCCTCGAGCGCGGAGCCGAGGAACGCCGTGCCGATCATCGTGGGCGAGGCATCGACGAGATCGAGATTCTCGTTCGAGCCCTTCGACTCCTTGACGTCGAGCACGATGCCCGATCCCGCGATCGCCTTGGCGATGCCTTGGCCGTAGGGAAGGAAGGCGCTGCCTTGCCCCGCCGTCGCGAAGGAGAGCGCGATACCCTGGGCCGCGGCCTGTCGCAGCGGAAGCGCGGTCGTTGCCAGCAAAGCCAGCGCGTGACGTCGATTGATACGCATCGTTACTCCTCTTCAGGCCACAGCCACGCCGCACCGCGTACGCCGCTCGAATCGCCGTACGTGGGCGGCAGGAGCTTCGTGGCGATGCTCCCGGGCTCGGAAAAAATGTACCGCGTCCAGAGCTGCGGCACGCGCGCATAGAGCAGTTCGATCTTCGACAGTCCGCCGCCCAGTACGATCGCGTGCGGGTCGAGGATATTGATGATTCCGGCGAGCGCGCGCGCGAGGCGATCGCAATAGAGCTCCATTTGTGCGGCCGCCGCGGCGTCGCCCGCACGCGCGGCGTCGGCAATCTCGGTGGCCTGCAGGTCGCGCCCGGTGCGGGCGAGGAACTGCTCGCGCACGCGCGGCCCGCTCAGCCAGGTTTCGATGCAGCCCGCGCGGCCGCAGTAGCAGGCCGGTCCCGGTCTCTCGTCGTCGCGGGGGAGGGGCAGGGGATTGTGGCCCCATTCGCCGGCGATCGCCTGCGCGCCGACCAGCCCTTTGCCGTCGACCACCACGCCGCCGCCGACTCCGGTGCCCAGGATGACGCCGAAGACGATGCCGCATCCGGCCGCCGCGCCGTCGGCGGCTTCGGAGATCGCAAGGCAGTTGGCGTCGTTGGCGAGGCGCACTTCGCGGCCGAGCGTGCGTTCGAGATCGGCCTTGAGAGGCCGTCCGTTCAGGCGCGTGGAATTGGCGTTCTTGATGAGTCCCGTCGCGGGCGAAATCGCGCCGGGATGCGCCACGCCCACGCGGGCCTTGCGGCCGGTGCGCTTTTCGAGATCCGCGACGATGCCCGCGATCGCGGCGACGCTTTCCTCGTACGAACCCTGCGGTGTTGGCACGCGCAGGCGCTCGGCGATCTTGCCGTCGCTGCCCAGCACGATGCCTTCGATCTTGGTGCCGCCCAGGTCGATGCCGATCCTCATGCGAGAAAACGCGCCCGCACGTCGATCGAGCTCTTCACGCCGACATCGTCGAAGGTCGAGGCCAGCCACTTGGTGGCGGCGACACGGCCGAGCTGAAAAAGATGCTCGAGAAAGGCGGGCTCGATCAGGAACTTGCTGACCGAGCCCATCGGCGCGATCGAGGCCTCGTCGTTGATCGAATGGATCATGATCTCTTTCAGGCGCGCGCCGAATTCGCCGGTGATCGCGCCCTTTTCGATCATGTCCTGCACGAAGGCGATGGCGCGCATCTCCGCGATCAGCGCGCCGCCGAAGGTGATCTCGTTCAGCCGGTCGGCGATCTCGGCGTTGGATTTCGGCACGCCCGGCCGGAACGAGGGATCGAGCTCGACGATCACCACGTCGCGGCTGTCGCTCGCATAGATGAACGGCCAGATCGGCGGGTTGCCGCGGAAACCGCCGTCCCAATAGGGCACGCCGTCGATCACCACCGTCTCGTGGATGTTGGGCAGACAGGCGGAGGCGAGCACCGCTTCGACCGTCAGCTCCTCGCGCTTGAAAATGCGCGCCTTGCCGGTCTGCACGTTGGTGGCGGCGATGAAGGCCTTGATGCCATGGCACTCGCGCACGGCGTTCTGGTCGAAGTGGCGGCGCAGCAGGTCGCGCAGGGGATCGAGACCCAGAGGATTGCGCATCCACGGCGTGAGCGTGCGCTGCGCGACGTCCGCCCACAGTGCCGCCAGCGACTCGTCGATGTTCCAGCTGCCGCGCAGCTTGTCGACCGGCGTGCGCTGGATCGGACTGGTGAACGCCATCGCGCCCAGCTCGGTCCAGAACGCCCTCAGTTCGGCGCGCGCGCCGTCCGGTCCGTTCTTCGCCCAGCCCTGCATGAAGATGACGGCATTCATGGCCCCGGCGCTCGTGCCGCTCAGCGCCTCGATCTCCAGGCGTCCATCCTCGACCAGGGCATCGAGCACACCCCAGGTGAAAGCGCCATGCGAGCCGCCGCCCTGCAAGGCGAGATTGATCCTCTTACGCTCGCTCATCTCTCTATCCCCGGCCGACCGCCGGCGTTACGATTTCCAACCATGGCGCGTGACGGCAGCAGTTTCAGTATGGCGGAGGCCGCGAGCAAGGGCTCGCCTCCCAACCCGTGGCGAAAGCGCCCGTCCACGATCCTCGTGATCCTTTCGCTCGGCCAGCTCATCACCTGGGGCCTTGTCTATTACACCTTCCCGCTGTTCGTCGTGCCCATGGAAAAGGAGCTGGGTTGGTCGCGCGACCAGCTTTACGGCGCACTCTCGGCAGGACTGCTGGTCGCAGGCCTGTGCTCCATTCCGGTCGGCGCCTGGATCGATCGCGGCTACGGCCGGATGCTGATGACCGGCGGCTCGGTCCTGGCCGCCCTCCTGCTGTTCGTGTGGTCGCAGATCCACACACTGCCGATGTTGTACGTGGTGTGGCTCGGCCTTGGCGCCTGCCAGTCGGTGACGCTCTATGAGCCTGCCTTCGCGGTCATCACCCGCGTCTACGGTCCGCGTTACAAGCAGGGCATCCTGCTGATGACGTTCTTCGGGGCACTGGCCAGCACTTTCGGCATTCCGTTTGCGCAGTTCCTGATCGAGCGCATCGACTGGCGGCCGGCGCTGGAGGTGATGGCGGTGGTGATCCTGGGTGTAGGTTTCTTCATTCACTGGCTGTTCGTGCCCGGCCCGAAGGAGAAGCCGGTGCCGATCGGCGGACCCGCGCATGTGGCGACGGCGGACAAACCCAAACGCAGTCCGCTCGCTGCCGCGATCCGCGTGCCGGCATTCTGGGGGCTGGTCGTGGCGTTCGCGGGTTACGGGCTCGCCTTCTCGGCAATGAGCTTTCACCTGATCCCGATCCTGGTCGAGCGCAGCGTGCCGATGGGCGTGGTCATGGCAATCGTGGCGCTGATCGGCCCGATGCAGCTGGCCGGCCGCGTGCTGCTGCTCGCGGGTCAGCGGCACGTGACGACGATCCAGCTGGGCGCCGGGATCTATTTCGCGTTCCCAATCTCGATGGCGATGCTCGCGATGGGCGTCGACGACGTCTACGGTCTCATCGTGTTCGCCATCGTGTATGGCGTCGCCAACGGCCTGCTCACCATCCTGCGCGGCATGGCGGTGCCGGAATTCATCGGACCCGAAGGCTACGGCGTCGTTTCGGGCGCCCTCACCATGCCGACCAACGTCATGCGTGCGGCAGGCCCGCTGATGGGCGCCTTCGCGTGGAGCATCACCGGGAGCTACACGCCGGTGCTGTGGGGCCTCGCCGCGATCATGCTGGTCGCCGCCGCCGGATTTGCCGCCGCGGCCATGCTTTCGCCGAAGAAGCCGTCGGCATACCCTCATATTTAATAAACATCCGGTAAATACCGCCGGGAAAAACGAATGCTCGCGAGGATTGGCATTTAACGCTGCTCCTGCTGCATCGGAGGCGATTCCTCGCGAGCCCTCGCGAGAGGCTCGCGAGCCCTGCGGCGTGACGCGCGTCCACCCCTTCGGTGTCATCCCGAACGCAGCCAAGGATCCTTCGCTGCGCTCAGGATGCCAGGAGTGCGTGGAGGCGAGGTCATGCCCAATCTCGATCATCGGCGCGAGTCTACGCGCGCGATCCTGGAACTCCTATTACGGTCGTTACTGAGGGCAAAAGCTTGATTGCTCGGGCATTTACGAGAGGGGATAGAGGCGCAGCAGCGCCTCAGTCGCCGCCTCGGCGCGCTCCCTGATCTCCTTTGCGGGCGGCGGCGCGACGGTACCCAGCATCAGGCGTACGGGAATGTCGCCGAACAGCAGGGAGAAGAACTGCCCGCTCATGCGGTCGGGATCGCCTTTGCCCAACAGGCCGGCCTTCTGCACGCGCGCGAAGAAGGCAAAGAGCGCGAGGCGATTGGGCTCACGGCCGCCACGGTCGAGGATGTGCCCAAGCTCCGAGGAACCGCCGGCTTCGGCAGCGGCGAGCCGGTTGATGGCGATCACGGCGGGATGGCAGAGCTCGCCGAGTGCCGTGACGCCGTAGCGGATCAGGACATCGGCCAGGGCGGATCTGTCGGCCACTTCGGGCAGGTTCAGCGGCGCCTGCATGCGGGCCGACGTCGTGGCGATCAATGCCTCGAGGATGCCGGCCTTGTTGCCGAACTCGGCATAGAGCTCGCGCTTGGAGACCTTGGCGCGGGTGGCGATTTCGAGTGTGTTGGCGCCGGCATAGCCCCGTTCCATCAGCACATCGTAGGCGGCGGCCAGAATTGCGCGGCGGCGGGGCGGCAGGTCGTCGATCGGGGTCTTCGTCTTTTTGGCCACTTCGTCTTCTTGACGCGGTACCAATCGGTACCATAATCTCACTGCGTTGGTACCAGTAAGTACCAGAAAGCGAAGGAGACGACCATGGGTGTCGTAAGTTCAAAGAACAGTCTGGCGAAGGAACAGTTGAGCGAGACCGGCGCGGGCTTTCACCGCAGCTGGTATCCGGTGTGCCTCGCCGCGGCGCTCGAGCCCCAGGCGGTGATCGGCCGCGACTTCCTCGGCACGCGCGTGGTGGCGTGGCGCGATGCGTCCGGCACACCGGTGGTGCAGACCGCCTGGTGCCCGCATCTCGGCGCCGACCTGTCGCTGGGCAAGGTGGTCGAGGGCCGGCTGCGCTGCCCCTATCATCATTGGTCGTTCGAATCGGGCGGCGCCTGCGCGCATATCCCGACCGGCGACAAGATCCCGTCGGCTGCGCGGCTCTTCTCCTATCCGACCGCCGAGGCATGGGGAATCGTTTGGGCCTTCAACGGCGAGCGGCCCGACTTCGCGCCGCCGATTCTGCCTGACGCGGAAGAGGGCGCGGTCGAGTTCCAGGCATTCGAGCGCGGCGAGCGGCCGTGGGATACCTGGGTCGCGGTGTCGAATGGGGTCGACTTCCAGCACCTGCGCACCTTGCACGGTATGCCCCTCACGACGATGCCCGAGGAGCTCGACGTTGAGCCAGGCGCCATCGGCTTCAAAGTCGAGAGCCCGCATCACTTGCAGCACGGCCGCATCACCGGCACGAACACCTTCGCCCAGCATCTGCGGCTGGGCGGCATGGACATGTTCCAGATGTTCACGGGCGCGCCGATCGCACCGCGGCGCTCCAACGGATTTTTCGTGATCGCCGTGCCGAAGGGGCAGGGCAAGCGGCTGCCGGAGGTGCGCGCCATGGTCGAGCGGCTGAACGAGGAGGACGCGCCCGTCCTGAACACCATCCGCTTCCGGCGCGGCCTGCTGACCGCGTCGGACAGGCATCTCGCGCGCTACTTCAAATATGTCGAGGAGTTTCCGACGTTCCTGCCGCCGCTATAGCGGCCGGGAGGTCTCGAGCAGCAGGCGCCGAAACCAGCGATGGCGCTGATCGGCGTTGCTGCGCTCGTGCCAATAAAGCGCGCCGCGTAGGGCCGGGAGGGCAAGGGGCGGCCGCATGACCCTCACCCTAAGGCGCGGATCGAGATCGGACACGGCACGCTCCGGCACCGTGGCGATCATGTCGGAGGTGGCCACGACATGCGGAATCGTCAGGAAACTCTGCGCCAGAAGGCCAATGCGCAGGCGCCGCGGGTCGCCGCGCCGCCGGGCGCGCAGGCCGAGATACTGTTCGACCGAGACGTGGGCGGGATCCGCGTCGCGTGCGACGGCGATCGCGGGACGGACGTGGGTGAGGGCGAAAAAGTCGGCAGCCCTCAACCGCTCGCCGACGACGGGGTGACCGTCGCGTACCAGACAGACAAGGCGGTCTTCGGACAACCGGGCGAAACGCGACTCGGGGCGCGGCTCGTGGATCCAGGCAAGGCGGAAGTCGACCTCGCCGCTGTCGAGCCAGTCTCTTGCCTGCCAGGGGTCGGGCGCGCGCAATTCGATCGACACGCCGGGAGCCTCCACCTGCAGGCGTGACAGCAGTGGCGGCGCGAGACGGCGCTCGAAATATTCCGGCACCGTGATCACCAAACGCGAGCGGTCGGTGGCGGGATCGAAATCGGGCTCGTTCCGGCCGAGGCGATCGACGGCAGCAACGATCTCGCGTGCAGAGGCGTCGATTTCCAATGCCCGCACCGTCGGCACCATGCCACCTGTCGCGCGAACCAGAAGTGCGTCGCCGAAATACCGCCGCAGGCGCGCAAGCGTGTGGCTGACGGCGGGTTGCGACAGGCCAAGGCGCTCGGCCGCGCGGGTGACGCTGCGTTCGCCGATCAGCGTCGTCAGACAGCGCAGCGAGTGTATGTCCAGCTCATTCATAAAATGAATATACACCATGTCAGTTATGGCATGGACGCTCGTTGGAACACTTCTATACCTGTCTTAACCAAAAAAGGAGGAAACCATGCTTTCGCAGGCGGAAAACGAGCTGCTGTGCCGGGTCGGACCAGGCACGACGATGGGCGAAGTGTTCCGGCGCTTCTGGCATCCGGTCTGCCTGTCGGAGCAGGTGCCGGGGCCGGATTGCGATCCCGTGCGGGTCGAAATCCTGGGCGAGCGGCTTGTCGCTTTCAAGGACAGCGGCGGCAGGCTAGGCCTGCTCGAAGAGGGTTGCCCGCACCGCGGCGTGTCGCTGGCGCTGGGCCGCAACGAGGACAAGGGGTTGCGTTGCCTTTACCACGGCTGGAAGTTCGCCGTGGATGGCACGATTTTGGACATGCCGAATTGCCCGGACAGCGGGTTGAAGCAGCGGCTCAAGGCCAAGACCTATCCCGCGCGCGAGGCCGGAGGTTTCGTCTGGGCCTATCTCGGCCCCGAAGAGAAGACGCCGCCCTTCCCAAAGTGGCGTTTCCTGGAGATCCCGGTCGAGAACATGCGGGTCAACCGCATCGACGCCGAGGTGAACTACATGCAGCAGCTCGAGGGCGGTGCCGATACATCGCATGTCGGCATCCTGCACTCGAACTTCGCGCGGCCGGGCTGGATGACGGGGGCCTTCAACGCCAACACCGACCAGGACAATCCGGCGGCACTGGCGACGGGCGATCTCGCGCCCACCTTGCAGGTCGAGGACACGCCGTTTGGTTTCCACTACGCCGCGATCCGGCAACTTCCCGATGGCGGCGCCGACGGCGCGCGCAACGTGCGCATCACGCCGATCATCATGCCCTCGACGCGGATCATCCCGTCGCCTGCCGTTCAGTTCATCATCTTCGAGGTGCCCATGAACGACACGCGCACGGCGACCTTCGCCGCGAGCTACCGTCTCGACGGCAAGCCGGTCGATCAGTGGAAGCTGAACGAGATGAGCGGGCGGCATAACCCCGCGCTATTCGACGAGACGACGCACCGCTACACCGGCACCTGGGCCAATCGCTTCGGACAGAACCGCGCCGCCATGCGCGACGACTGGAGCGGCATCAAGGGCGTGGTCATGGAGGACATGGCGATGGCCTATTCGCAGGGCGCGATCGCCGACCGCAGCAAGGAGCACCTGGTGCCGGCCGATCAGGCCGTCGTGCGCTGCCGCCGTCAGTTGCTCGAATCGGCCAAGCGCGTGGCGGAGGGGGGCGATCCGATCGGCGTCGAGGTCGATGTCTCGACGATCCGCGCGATCGACGCCACCGTTCCGGGCAACATGCCGTGGCAGGACCTGGTGAAGCCGGATACGGGAGCCGTGCGATGAGGCGCCTGCTGCTGGCCGTTGCGGCCGTTCTCGCGCTCACACCCTCTGCCTGGGCCAAGTATCCCGAACGGAACATCAGCATCATCGTGCCGCTGCCGCCCGGCGGGCCGGCCGACACGGTGGCGCGCGTGGTGGGGCAGAAGCTGCAGGAGCGGCTTGGTCAGTCCGTCACGATCGACAACCGGCCGGGCGCGCTTGGTCTGATCGGTGCTGAGATCGGCGCGCATGCCAAGCCGGACGGCTACACCATCGTGATGGTGAGCTCCGGCCTTGCGATCCAGGCCGCGACGCAGCCGAAGAACATCCATTTCGACGTGCACAAGGACCTGACACCGGTTACCTACGCGGTGAAGGTGCCGATGGTATTTGCCACGGGTGTCAACCAGCCCTTCAGGACAATGAAGGAGTTCGTCGACTACGCGAAAGCGCGGCCGGGCCAGCTTTCGGTGGGCGTCAGCCCGGGCCTCGGCGGTACCGCGCATCTTACGCTGGAGCGCATGAAGCTCGGCGTAGGCCTCGATGTCGTGGCGGTCCCCTACAAGGGCAGCGCGCCAGCACTCCAGGCGCTGCTGTCGGGCGAGGTGCCGGTAATCATCGACACGCTCGCGGGCATGGTTGGGCTGATCGACGACGGCAAAGTCCGTGCGCTCTCCATGCTGACGGAGACGCCTGCGATAAACCACGAGAAGATCCCGACGGTCGCCGACGCGGGCTTTCCGGGTTACGCCGCGGATACCTGGAACGCCTTCATGTTGCCGGGCGGAACGCCGAAGGAAATCGTCGACCTGCTGCACGATCAGATCGCGGCCATACTGGCGCTGCCCGACGTGAGGGAGAAAGTACTATCGGTCGGGCTCGAACCGGCCACCAACACGCCCGAGCAGTTTTCGGCGAGCTTCAACGCCGCGATCGCCACCTGGACCAAGGTGGCGAAGGAGGCGCACCTCAAGTTCGAGTAGCGCCGTCCCCTCTAGGCGTCCCGTGTCGGACGGGGGTAAAGTCCCGGCCGAAAAGGCAAATCCAGGAGGAACGGCCATGCAGGAACGGCTTCAATTCTATATCGACGGCAAGTGGGTCGATCCCGTCACGCCCAAGGCGATCGACGTGATCAACCCGGCCACCGAGGAAGCCTTCGCGCGGGTTTCGCTGGGCTCCAAGGCCGACGTGGACAAGGCCGTCAAAGCGGCGCGGCGGGCGTTCGAGAGCTTTTCGCGCACGACGCGCGAGGAGCGGCTGGCGCTGCTCGAGAAGATCATCGCCGTCTACAAGGGCAAGTATCAGGAGATCGCCGAGGCGATCAGCCTGGAGATGGGCGCCCCGTTGTGGCTTTCCAAGGCGGCGCAGGCAGGAACCGGTCTCGGCCATCTGACCGAGACGCTGAAGATCCTCAAGGACTACAAGTTCGAGGAAACGCGCGGCAACACGGCGATCGTCAAGGAGCCTGTCGGCGTCTGCGGCTTCATCACGCCGTGGAACTGGCCGATCAACCAGATCGTCTGCAAGGTGGCGCCGGCGCTGGCGGCGGGCTGCACGATCATCCTGAAGCCGTCCGAAGTGGCGCCGATGAACGCCCTGCTGTTCGCCGACGTGCTGCACGAGGCGGGCGTGCCGCCGGGCGTCTTCAACCTGATCAACGGCGACGGTCCGACGGTGGGCGAAGCCATGTCGTCCCATCCCGGCATCGACATGATGTCGTTCACGGGCTCGACCCGCGCCGGCATCGCGGTCGCGAAGGCCGCTGCCGACACGGTGAAGCGCGTGGCGCAGGAACTGGGCGGGAAGTCGGCCAATATCGTGCTCGACGACGCCGACATCGCGAAGGCCGTCTCGTCCGGCGTGACGAGCATGATGGTGAACTCCGGCCAGTCGTGCAATGCGCCCTCGCGCATGTTCGTGCCGCGTAGCCAGAACGACGCCGCCATTGCCGCCGCCAAGGCTGCCGCCGAAAAGGTGAAGTGCATCGATCCGAAGACGGCCGATGCGGGCCCAGGCACGATCGGCCCGGTGGTGAGCGAGGTGCAATACAACAAGATCCAGGCGCTCATCCAGAAGGGCATCGACGAGGGCGCGACCCTGGTCGCGGGCGGCCCCGGCCGGCCCGAGAACATGAATCGCGGCTACTACGTGCGGCCGACGGTCTTCGCCAACGTGACCAACGACATGACGATCGCGCGCGAGGAGATCTTCGGGCCGGTCCTCACCATGCTGGCGTACGACACCGAAGAGGACGCGATCGCCCAGGCCAACGACACGGTCTACGGCCTGTCGGGCTACGTGCAGTCCGGCAGCATCGACCGCGCGCGCTCGGTCGCCTCGCGGCTGCGCACTGGCAACGTGCATCTGAACGGCGCGGGGCCCGATTTCGGGGCGCCGTTCGGCGGCTACAAGCAGTCGGGCAACGGCCGCGAGTGGGGCGAGCACGGCTTCGAGGAATTCCTCGAGACCAAGGCCGTCATGGGCTGGGTGCCTCGGCAGCCCAAGGCGGCCTAGTCATAACGGGACCGCGGAGCTCCAGCTCCGCTCATGGATCTGAGCGGAGCTGG
>CAIWTJ010000059.1 GCA_903915535.1 Enhydrobacter aerosaccus | reverse complement strand
TGCGGCTGGCGCTCAGGCCCGGCGGATAGTCACGATATGGTCACTACCCTCCGGTATTATCCACAAAATGCAGTGGCCCTCATCGCGCGCCGCCTTCGGCACGTTGCGCAACGGCTCTTCGCCGCGCAACCGCACGCTCAGCACTTCCCCTGGGCGCATGCGTTCCAGCCGCAATTTTGTGCGCACAAACGTCATCGGACAGACTTCGCCCGTGATGTCGATCGTCTGGTCGCTGCGCGACGGGTCGGCGTCGCCGGGAGAGGTCGGGCTGTGCATGCGGCCAACTATACCCTCTTTGCCCGCCGGTGTAGGGTGCCCCCACATGCCCGATAGCCGTTCAAAGCTCGAGGCGCTCTGCGCCGAACGCGGTCTCAAGATGACCGATCAACGCCGCGTCATCGCGCGCGTGCTCTCCGAATCGTCCGATCATCCGGATGTCGAGGCGTTGCACAAGCGCGCGACCACGGTCGACGCCAACATTTCGATCGCCACGGTCTACCGCACCGTCCGCCTGTTCGAGGAAGCCGGCATCCTCGCCAAGCACGACTTCGGCGACGGCCGCGCGCGCTACGAGGAAACCCCCGACGAGCATCACGACCACCTGATCGACATCCAGTCGGGCAAGGTCATCGAGTTCCACAACGACGAGATCGAGGAGCTGCAGCGGCGGATCGCCGAAAAGGCCGGATACCGCCTCGTCGGCCACCGGCTCGAGCTCTATGGCGTTCCGGTCGATGGCAAGGCCGACCGTCAAAAAACCGTCAAAAATGACTAGACGCGTCTTGTACCGGATCGATAATGGCTTCCCGCGGATGATCCATGCGCATTGATCGTGCTGATAGCGAGTCCGAGCTTCTAGGCCCGCCGATCTCCAATCGGGAGATCGTGCAGGTCGTGGCCGGCGATTTCGAGGTCCGGCTGGCCCAGACGCCGGCCGAGATCGATGCCGCGCAGGCGCTGCGCTACCGCGTCTTCTACGAGGAGATGGCGGCCAGGCCGTCGGCCGAAATGGCGCTGGAGCGCCGCGACTTCGACGAATTCGATCGCGTCTGCGATCACCTGCTTGTGCTCGACCGCCGCCGCGGTGAGGGACCCGAGGGAATCGTCGGCACCTACCGTCTGATCCGCCGCGAAGCCGCGGCCCGCGCCGGCCGCTTCTACTCGGCCGCCGAGTACGACATCCAGAAGATGATCGACTATCCCGGCGAGGTGCTGGAGCTCGGGCGCTCGTGCGTCGCCAAGGACGCGCGCAACACGGCGACCATGCAGATGCTTTGGCGCGGCATCGCGCTCTACTGCTACCACTACGACATCAAGGTCATGTTCGGGTGCGCGAGCTTTCCCGGAACCGATCCGTCGCAGCACGCGCAGGCCTTGTCCTATCTCTATCACCACCACCTCGCGCCGCCCGAGATTCGCGTGCGCGCACTGGCCGAGCGCTTCGTCGACATGAACATGATGGCGCCCGACAGTTTCGACCCGCGCCGGGCGATGGCGCGTGTCCCGCCGATCATCAAGGGCTATCTGCGGCTGGGTGGCTTCGTCGGCGACGGCGCGGTGATCGATAGCGAGTTTAACTCGACCGACGTCTTCATCATCGTCAAGACCGAGCTCGTGACGGAAAAGTACATCCGTCACTACGAGCGCGGCGTTCGCTAGCGGGACGGGACGCAGCCACACCCTCGATGTGGATAGGCTCTCCCCTGCGCGGCACCTTCAGGCTGGCGAGCTACGTCACGCTGACGCTCGTGCTGTTGCCGATCTACGCACTGGCGTTGCTGCTGCGGATTCAACCCGTCATCCGCTGGATGCCGGTCGCCTATCATCGCACAGTCTGCTTCATCCTGGGCATCAAGGTGCAGGTGCACGGCGTGCGCTCCGGCGTGACGCCCACGCTGTTCGTCTGCAATCACGTCTCCTACCTCGATATCGAGGTGATGGGCGGGCTGGTGCCGGGCAGCTTCGTGGCCAAGGCCGAGGTCGCGACCTGGCCGTTCTTTTCCACGCTGGCCAAGGCGCAGCGCACGATCTTCATCGAACGCTCGTCGGGCAAGACCAGCGCCAGCCGCGACGAGATGATGCGGCGGCTCAACACCGGCGACAATCTCCTGCTGTTCCCCGAAGGCACCTCGAGCGATGGCACGCGTGTGCTGCCCTTTCGCAGCGCGCTGTTCGGCGTGGCCCAGCTTCGCCGCAACGACAAGCCGATCGTGGTCCAGCCGGTGGCGATCTCCTACACGCGGCTCGACGGCATCCCGCTCGGCCGCTACTGGCGGCCGCTGTTCGCCTGGTTCGGCGATCTCGATCTCGTGCCGCACCTCTGGCAGATGGTCTGCCTCGGCGACACCGAGGCCGTGGTGACGTTCTTCCCGCCGATCGACATCGATGTCCTGGGCGACCGCAAGAAGCTCGCCGAGCACTGCTTCCGCCAGGTCTCCTCGGGCGTGCAGGCGGCCAACACCGGACGCCTGGAATTGCTGCCGCCCCCCGCCAAGCGGCCGTCTGACCGCGACAAGGCCGCCGCCTAGACCCCCTGCGACGCGGGTGATAGAAGCCGCTCCGTGACCACGGAAAAGGCCCGAAAGCACGTCTTCATCCGGACCTACGGGTGCCAGATGAACGTCTACGACTCAGACCGCATGGCCGACGTCCTGCGGCCGCTGGGCTATGCCTTGGCGCCCACGCCGGAGCAGGCCGATCTGGTCGTGCTGAACACCTGCCACATCCGCGAGCATGCGTCGGAGAAGATCTATTCCGAGCTGGGCCGCCTGCGCGACGCCAAGGACGAGCGCCGGGCCGAGGGCCGCGACCTCACCATCGCCGTGGCAGGCTGCGTCGCCCAGGCCGAGGGTGGCGAGATCATGAAGCGCCAGCCCGCGGTCGACATCGTCGTTGGACCGCAGGCCTACCATCGCCTGCCGCAGTTGCTGGCCGAGGTCGAGCGCAAGACGGCGATCGTGAAGGCCGGCAAGCGCGTGCCGGGCGCTGGCGTGCTCGACACCGAGTTTCCCGCCGAGAGCAAGTTCGACCACATGCCGTCGCCGCAGGGCATCCGGGCCGGCTCGGCGTTCCTGTCGATCCAGGAAGGCTGCGACAAGTTCTGCACCTTCTGCGTCGTGCCCTATACGCGCGGCGCGGAGTATTCGCGGCCCGCCGCGTCGGTGCTCGCCGAAGCGCGGCAGCTCGTGGCGGCCGGTGCGATCGAGATCACGCTGCTCGGCCAGAACGTCAACGCCTATCACGGCGAGGCGGCAGATGGCTCGACCTGGTCGCTCGCACGGCTCATTCGCGAGATTGCCGAGATCGATGGGCTGGCGCGCCTGCGCTACATGACCTCCCATCCGCGCGACATGGACGACGAGCTGATCGCCGCGCACGGCAGCGTGCCCAGCCTGATGCCCTACCTGCATCTGCCCGTGCAGTCGGGATCCGACCGCATCCTGGCAGCGATGAACCGCGGCCACGGGCGCGATCTCTTCCTGGGCCTGGTCGATCGCCTGCGCACGGCGCGGCCCGATCTGGCCCTGTCGTCCGACTTCATCGTGGGATTCCCGGGCGAGAGCGACGCCGACTTCGACGACACGATGCGGCTGATCGAACAGGTGGGCTTCGCGGGGGCTTATTCCTTCCGCTACAGCCGCCGTCCCGGCACGCCAGGCTCCGCGATGGAGGGGCAGGTGCCGGAGAACGTGAAGGTCGCCCGCCTCACCGCACTGCAGGCGCTGCTCGGTCGCACCGCCCACACGTTCAACGTCTCGAAGGCCGGCACCACCGTGCCGGTGTTGTTCTACGAGAACGGCCGCAAGCCCGGGCAGATCATCGGCAAGACGCCGTGGCTGCAGTCGGTCTACGCCCTGGGCTCGCCGCGCCTGATCGGCCGGATCGTCGAGACGCGCCTGCTCGAAGGCTACGCCAACAGCCTCTCCGGCGAGATCGTGCTTCAGCATGAGGTCGCCGCGTGAGCATCACCAAGCGGATGGCGTTCGACGACAATGCGGTGATCGCCCAGCTCTACGGCCATCACGATTCCAACCTGGTCCGCATCGAGGCGCTCACGGGCGCGCAGCTGAACGCGCGCGGCAACCAGATGGATGTGACGGGCGAGGGCGACGAGGTGGCCGTCGCGAGCAAGGCGCTGACCGGCCTCTACGAGCGGCTGAAGCGCGGCCTGTCGGTCGAGATGGCCGACGTCGAGGCGTCCGTACGCTTCGCCAAGAACGGCGACGACAGCGGCAACGTGGACGGCGAGAGCATCCGCACGCGCCGCCGCACGATCGCCGCGCGCACCCCGGGCCAGCGCGGCTATCTCCAGGCACTGCGCGAGCGCGACATGGTGTTCGCGCTGGGACCGGCCGGCAGCGGCAAGACCTATCTCGCCGTGGCCCAGGGCGTGTCGCTGCTGCTGACGGGCAAGGTCGAGCGGATCGTGCTGTCGCGGCCGGCGGTCGAGGCGGGCGAGCGCCTGGGCTTCCTGCCGGGCGACCTCAAGGAAAAGATCGACCCCTACCTGCGGCCGCTCTACGACGCGCTGCACGACATGATCCCGGCCGAGCAGATCGCGCACCGCATGGAGTCGGGCGAAATAGAGATCGCGCCGCTGGCCTTCATGCGCGGCCGCACGCTCGCGCACTGCTTCGTCATCCTCGACGAGGCGCAGAACACGACGCCGATGCAGATGCGCATGTTCCTGACGCGCCTGGGCGAGGGCTCGCGCATGGTGATCACCGGCGATCCCAGTCAGACCGACCTGCCGAACAACCAGCGGTCGGGCCTCACCGATGCCATCGAAACGCTGGAGAACGTGAACGGCATCCGCTTCGTGCGCCTCACCTCGCAGGACGTGGTGCGCCACGACCTGGTGACCCGCATCGTCGAGGCCTATGACGCGCGCGACCAGCAAGCCCGGCGCTAGCTGCACTGTCGTGGTGCTCGACCCGGCGTGGCGCCGGGCGTTGCCCGGGGCAGAGCGCCTCGTCCGCAAGGCTGCCCGCGCCGCGATCGGCGCCAGACGCAAGTCGCTCACCGTCGCGCTGGCCGACGACAAGCGCGTACGCGCGCTGAATGCGCGCGATCGCAAGAAGGACAAGCCGACCAACGTGCTTTCCTATCCGTCCGGCGAGAAGTCGTTCCTGGGCGATGTCGTGCTGGCGCGGCAGACGGTGTGGCGCGAGGCCCGGGAGCAGAAGAAGACTCCGGCCGATCACCTCGTGCATCTGGTGGTGCATGGCACGCTCCACCTGCTGGGACACGATCACGCGACGAGCGACGCCGATGCCGATCGCATGGAAGCGCTGGAGCGGCGCATCCTGAAACGCCTCGGGGTCTCCGACCCCTACGACGTCCGCTAGAGCATCTGCAGCGACTGCTTGCTCTTGGGCGGCGGGAATGCCTTGTCGAGCGCAGCCATCACGTCGGGTGACAGCTTCACATCTAGCGCGCCGAAGTTTTCCTTCACGCGTTCGCGTGTCGAGGATTTGGGAATCGTCACCACGCCAGGTTGGGCGAGCAGCCAAGCGAGTGCGAGCTGCGCCGGCGTGCAGCCCACTTCGGCTGCGAGCTTCTTCAGCGGCGCCTTGCCGAGCAATCCACCCTGATCGAGCGGCGAGTAGGCCATCAGCGGAATCGCGCGCTTTCTCATCCACGGGATCAGGTCGAAGTCCGGCCCGCGCCGCGACAGGCAATAGAGCACCTGGTTTGACCCGTTCTGGCCCTTGTCGAGGTGGCCGGCATCTTCCATGTCGTCGGTGTCGAAGTTGCTGACGCCGAAATCGCCGATCTTTCCCGCGGCCTTGAGCTTGTGGAAAGCGGCGAACGTATCCTCGAGGCGCGCGCCGCCGCGCCAGTGCAACAGGTAGAGATCGATGCGCTCGATGCCCATGCGCTTCAGGCTGCGCTCGCAGGCGGCGACCGTGCCGCTCAGCGTGGCGTTGTGCGGATAGACCTTGCTCACGATAAAAGGCCGCTCTTTTCGTCCCCTGATCGCCTCTCCCACGATCTCTTCGGCGCCGCCGTCGCCGTACATTTCGGCGGTGTCGATCATCGGATAGCCGATGTCGAGGGCGTAGCGCACGGCATCGAGTTCCTGGTCGCGTCGGCGCGGGCTCTCGCCCATCCGCCACGTACCGATGCCAAAAACCGGCATTTCCGCGCCCGAGGGCAATTTACAGGAACGCATCAGGAACTTCCGTCATTGCAACGCAAGGCCGATAGCCTATCTTAAGAGCCATGCCGGACTCCACCTCGCGAGGCCCTCAACAAGGCCTCGGCAGCCCGACATCGCCCGGACAAGTGCCCACCGCACCGTCCGCTGCGACCCCCGAACCTTCCGCCCCCGGTCTTCCCATTGGCGGCGGCTTCTGGCGTGCCCTCGTGCGCAAGCTGCGACGGCGCGACAAGAACGAGCTGGTGCGCGAGGCGATCGAGGAGCTGATCGAGGAGACGCCCGAGAGCGACACGCCGATCAGCGACGACCAGCGCGTGCTGCTGGCCAACATCCTGAAGCTGCGCGACAAGACCGTGCGCGACGTCATGGTGCCGCGCGTCGATATCGTGGGCATCGCGGCCGACACGCCGATCGATGCGGTCGTGCGCCTGATTCAGACCGAGGCGCACTCGCGCTATCCGATCTACCGGGAGTCGCTCGACGACGTGATCGGCATGGTCCACATCAAGGACGTTCTGGTCTACTGGGGCACGGCCAAGAAATTCAATCTGCGCGACATATTGCGCCGCGTCGTCTTTGTGGCGCCGACGATGCCCGTGCTCGACATGCTGCTCGACATGCGCCGGCAGCGCACGCACATGGCGCTGGTCGTCGACGAATTCGGCGGCACCGATGGGCTCCTCACCATCGAGGACCTGGTCGAGGAGATCGTGGGCGAAATCGAGGACGAGCATGACGTGGCGCAACCGCCGGTCATGGCGCGGCGAAACGACGGCACGCTCGACATGAACGGCCGCACGCCGATCGAGTTGCTCGAGCAGGAGATCGGCCCCGTCGTGTCGGAAGACGAGCGCCGCGAGGTCGACACCGTGGGCGGGCTGATCTTCTCGCTGTTGGGACGCATCCCCGAGCGCGGCGAAGTCGTGCGCCATCCGTCGGGTGTCGAGTTCGAGATCCTGCAGGTCGATCCGCGCCGCATCCGCCGCTTGCGCGTGCGACCGCCGGTCTCCTCGCCGCCGGCGCCCTGATCGCCCATACCGCTGCGATGAAGTCTCCCGCCTGGCGCACATACGGCGCGGCTTTCCTCGCCGGCGTCGCCGCGGCGCTGGCGATGCCGCCGTTGTTCTGGCTGCCGCTCGGCGTTGTCGGCATCGTGGTTTTCGTGCGCCAATGGGACGCCGCACCGACCCCCGAGGCTGCCTTCCTGCGGGCCTGGGCGTGGGGGTGGGGCCATTTCGCCGTCGGCTGCTACTGGATGGCCGAGGCGTTCTTCGTGCCGCCTGCCGACTTCGCCTGGCTCGGCGTGCCCGCTGTTCTGGGTCTCGCGGTCGTGCTGGGCGTCTTCCCCGCGATGGCAGCCGGTGCTGCGCGGTGGCTGGCGCTTCGGTGGCCCCATCTCGGCAGCCGCTACCGGCGGCTGGTGGTGCTGGCGATCCTGTGGACGGTGACGGAGTGGGTGCGCGGTCACATCTTCACCGGCCTTCCCTGGAATCCGCTGGGTCACGTCTGGGCCTTCGCGCCTGCCCTGCTGCAGAGTGCGGCCATGTTCGGCGTCTATGGCCTGGGCACGCTCACCTTCGTGATCCTGGGCGCGCCGGCCGCCGGCTGGCGCGCGTCCCTCGCGGCGCTGGGGCTTGTGGTCACCGCCGGCGGAGCGGGCCTCGCCGTGATGCCCGCGCCGGACGACGGATCCGCAGGCCCGCTCATTCGCATCGTCCAGCCCAACGTCCCGCAACGCGAGAAGATGGCGGCCAACGATCGCGCCGCGCAATTCCAGAAGCTGATCGAACTCAGCCGGCGTCCCGGCTTCGACCGCCTGGCGGCGGTCGTGTGGCCGGAAACGGCCGTGCCCTTCGTCGTCGAGCCGGGGTCGGCGGCCTTGCCGGCGATGGCCGCGGCCGCACCGCCCAACGGATACCTGCTGGGCGGCATGGCCCGGGGCACCACGGACCGGGCCGACGGGGTCTGGAATTCCCTGCTGGCGATCGACGCGAATGCCGTGGTCCGGGCGTACTACGACAAGGTCCATCTCGTGCCGTTCGGCGAGTACATCCCCTGGCACAAGGAGTTTCCGCCGATCAGCGGCGCGATCGGCCGCGGATCGTTCGAGACCGGCACTTCTTTCGTGACGCTCGCGCTGCCGGGCCTGCCGCCATTTTCGCCGACGATCTGCTACGAGGCGATCTTCCCCGGGGCTGTGACCGGGCCGGGCGCGCGACCGCGCTGGCTGGTCAACGTCACCAACGATGGGTGGTTCGGCACGTCGAGCGGTCCCTACCAGCATCTCGCCAGTGCGCGCCTGCGTACCGTCGAGGAAGGACTGCCGATGGTCCGTGCCGCCAACACCGGCGTTTCCGCCGTGATCGATGCCTACGGCAGGGTGCTCGCATCTCTCGACTTGGCAAGTCAGGGTGTAATCGATCACGTCTTGCCACCTCCGCGTGTTGCGACTTTCTACTCTCACTGGGGCGACTGGACGGTCCTGGCGTTGTTACTCCTGATGGGCGTTGGTGCGGGTGTGAAACGCAAAAGTTGAGAGCGGCGTCAGGCTGGGAAATTAGTGCAAATTCAACGCACTAACTTCGCTTGCATTCCTTTTTTGAAACAGTAAAGTAATATGCACTCGGGGCGAGTAGATATGCATTTATGCACATCTAATTTGAACCTACCGGTGCACTTCAGGCGTGTTGTGATTTTGCAGCACGCGCAGACGTTGTGAAGAATCAAGGGCAAAAGGAACCACGTCAGCCATGGCAAGATCACATCCGGTCGATGTTCATGTAGGTGCGCGCATGCGCCAACGGCGCACTCTTCTGGGCATGAGCCAGGAGAAGCTCGGCAACGCCGTCGGTCTCACCTTCCAGCAGATCCAGAAGTACGAGCGCGGTTCCAACCGCATCGGATCGAGCAGGCTCTTCGAATTCTCGAAAGTTCTGGACGTGCCGGTCTCCTACTTCTTCGATGAGATGCCCTCCAACGCCCTGGCGGGCCGGCCGATGTCGGGCCGCGGCAAGAAGGGATTCGGCGAGGCCTCGACCCCGTTCGAGCAGGAAAAAGACCCCCTGATCAAGCGCGAGACGCTCGAACTGGTGCGCGCCTACTACAAGATTCGCGAGAACCGTGTGCGCAAGCGTATCTTCGAGATGGTCAAGGCCGTAGGCGCTGCCAGCCATGCCGAGGTCCTGGGCGGTCGCAAGAGTCGCTGATCCATCCCTCTCGACCCTCTTGATTTCCACCGCCAAGTGGAGTTTTTAGCGGCGCGGCGTCGATATCCGGCGCCGCCGCGGACGGATTTGGACGACTTGCCACCGCGTAAACAAAGGCTAAGCCGGACGTAGGCGGCCCTGCCGCCCTGCCCGGAGTCCAGTGACATCGGTGGAGGGTGCTGTGGCGCTCAAAGACTATCTGTTTACTAGCGAATCGGTTTCCGAAGGCCATCCGGACAAGGTCAGCGACCAGATCTCTGACGCGATCCTCGATGCGTTCATTGCCAACGACATCAAACTCGGCATCGCCGACGACAGCCATACCAATACCCGCCTGGGCTGCGAGACCCTGGTCACCACGAACAAGATCGTGATCGCCGGCGAAGGCCGCGCTTCGGCGCCCTTCATGAAGAAGTTCGGGAAGCACACCGTCGTCAACCGCGAGGCGCTGACCGAGATCGCGCGCGATGTGGTCCGTGACATCGGCTACGACCAGGACGGCTTCTCGTTCCATGGCGCCGACGTCGAGGTGCTGCTGCACGGCCAGTCGCCCGACATCGCGATGGGCGTCGATGCCAAGAAGAAGGGCGGCAATCTCGGCGAGCAGGAAGGCGCAGGCGACCAGGGCCTGATGTTCGGCTTCGCCTGCCGCGATTCGGAGGAATACGAGAAGAACTCGTTCATGCCGGCCCCGATCTTCTTCTCGCACAAGATCCTCGAAGTGCTGAGCAAGGCGCGCCGCTCGGGCGAGCTCGCCGACCTGCAGCCCGACGCCAAGAGCCAGGTCACCGTGCGCTACGTGAACGGCAAGGCCGTCGGCGCCACCAAGGTGGTGGTCTCCACGCAGCACCGCGAAACCAACGCCAAGGGCAAGAAGTACAACTCGAACATGATCCGCGAGATGATCACGGGCCATGTCGAGAAGTCGCTGCCCAAGGGCTGGATGCCCAAGAAGACGGCCGACTTCTTCTGCAATCCGACCGGCAACTTCGTGGTCGGCGGTCCCGACGGCGACTGCGGCCTGACCGGCCGCAAGATCATCGTCGACACCTACGGCGGCTACGCCCCGCACGGCGGCGGCGCCTTCTCCGGCAAGGACCCGACCAAGGTCGACCGCTCGGCCGCCTACGCCGCGCGCTATCTCGCCAAGAACGTTGTGGCGGCCGGCCTCGCCGACCGTTGCCTGATCCAGGTCGCCTACGCGATCGGCGTCGCCGACCCGATGTCGCTCTATGTCGACACCCAGGGCACCGGCAAGGTCGACGAGCGCAAGCTCGAGAAGGTTCTGGCCGACGTCTTCCCGCTGCGTCCGACCAACATCCGTCGCGGCCTGCAGCTCAACAAGCCGATCTACCAGAAGACCGCAGCGTACGGACATTTCGGTCGCAAGCCCGAGAAGGACGGCAGCTTCTCCTGGGAACGCCTCGACCTCGTGACCGAGCTGAAGCGCGCATTCGGCGCACGCTAGGCGGACGTCTCGCCGCAATCGATTGATTTGACGGCGATTTCCACTACGATTCTCCAGCGGCACCCGCGCCGCTGGAGCAGGTAGCGGATGGCTCCCCTCGAGAATACCGGCGTCGCAGAGACCCGCCCCGTCGACTCGTTGATGCGGGCGCTGCTCTACGTCGCCCAGCAGATCGGGCGGCCGGTGAGCGAGGCCGACGTGCGCCGTCTCGCGGCGCTTCCCGAGAGCGGCCTCGACGAGGCAGGCTTCCTGAGGGTGGGCGCCCAGCTCGGGCTCGAGGCGAGCGCCCTCGACCTCGGCGCAGCGCCGCTCGACGAGTTGCCCACGCCCTTCGCCGTGGTCGCGGCCTCCGGAATGGCCCATGTCGTGGTCTCCGGCCGCGGCGAGCAGTGGACCATGCTCGACGTGATCGAGGGCCGCGTCTGGCAGACGACGGTCCAGAACGTGAAGGCGCTCGGCGCCCGCGCGTTGGTGCTGCGTCCTCCGGTGGTGCCCGGCCAGCGCATCGACTGGTACGCGCCGCTCGCCGCCAAGGTGCGGCCGGTGATCCTGAAGCTGGCCGCCGCGTCGTTCCTCATCAACCTGCTGGGGCTCGCCACGCCGCTCTTCATGATGCTGGTGCTGAACCGGGTGATCGGACGCGGCAGCGCCGGCACGGTGAACACGATGATGACGGCCCTCAGTGCCGCGGTGCTGGCGGCATACGCGCTCGACTTTGCGGTGCGCGTCGCGCGCGGCTGGCTGTCGGCCCGGACCGGTGCGCGGCTCGACATGGTGATGAGCGGCGAAGTCGTGCATCACCTGATGCAGCTTCCCTACCGGCATTTCGAGCGCACGCCGTCGGGTGTCATCGCCGAGCGACTGCGCCAGCTCGATGTGCTGCGCGCCTTCTTCACCGGCCAGATGCCGGCGCTCGCGATCGATCTCGCGTTCGTGGTCCTGTTCCTCGCGGCCGCCTTCGCCGTTAGCGCCAAGCTGGGCCTGATCACTACGCTCGCCATTCCGGTGCTGATCGGTGTCTCTCTCGCCACGCATCGCGCGCAGCGGCAGCTCACCGACGACAATTTCCAGGCCCTCGCGGCCAAGGCCTCGACCCTGACCGAGACGGTGGCCAACGCCCAGACCATCAAGGCGCTGGGGCTCGAGGCCGAGGTCGAGCGGCGCTGGCAGGCCCGGGTCGAGCAGGCTGCCGCCACCAACTTCCGGGTCAATCACCTGGCCAACATCGCCGCCAGCGCCTCGGGCATCCTGCAGCTCGTGGCGTCATTGGTGCTGGTCGTGGTCGGCGTGCACGAGATCGAGGCGGGCTCCCTGACCGTTGGCGGCCTGATTGCGGCCAACATGCTGGCAATGCGCGCCCTCCTGCCGATGCGCCAGCTCGTGGCCGCCTGGCATCAGCTCCAGGCCGTGCGTGCAGCCTTCCAGCGCATCGACGAGCTGATGCACGAGCCGGTCGAGAGCCAGCCCGGCACGCTGGCGCCCTTGCCGCCGATCACGGGCGCCATCAGCCTGGAGCGCGTCACCTATCGCCCCGAAGACGGAGCGCCTGCGATCCTGCATGCCGCCGATCTGGAAATTGCCGCCGGTGAAATTCTGGGCATCGTGGGGCCATCGGGTTCGGGCAAGACGACCATCGCCAACCTGATCCAGGGCCTGTTCCAACCGTCGTCCGGCCGTGTGGTGGTCGATGGCAACGACGTGGCGCACATGCCACCGGCGCAACTGCGCGCCCAGATCGGCAGCGTGCCGCAGGATGTCCAGCTCTTCACGGGCTCGGTGCTCGACAACATCGCCATGGGCGTGGCCGACAAGGATCCGAGCCGCGTCGTCACGGTGGCGAAATTCGTGGGCGCGCACGGGTTCATCCAGCGCCTGCCGCACGGCTACAACACGATCGTCGGCGAGCGCGGCCGCGGCCTGTCGACCGGGCAGCGCCAGCTCCTGTCGATCGCGCGCGCGCTGATCCGCAACCCGCGTATCCTGATCCTCGACGAGGCGACCAGCGCGCTCGACCCCGCGACCGAGGAGCAGCTGCTGCGCCAGCTCAAGAACAACACGCGCGGCCGCACGGTGATCATGATCACCCATCGCCTGGCACCGCTGGCGATCGCCGATCGCGTCGCGGTGGTGATGGACGGCCGCATCGAGCGGGTCGGCCCGCCGACCGAGATCATGGCCTACGCCCGAATCCGCATGGCCGAGGCGACGCGCGCGGACGAACGTCCTTCGGCCTAGAGGCTCTCGACGAAGTCTGGATCCTCGAGCCGCGCCAGACGCTCCGATGCCAGCCTGGCACAATCGATCAGCAGCGACTTGCGGCGCGCTGCGACGATCGGGCGGCGCGGCGGATGGCGCAGGATCTCGCCGCCGTAGGCGTCGGCCACGATCAGACCGATTTCTTCAGGGATCAGATGCTGCGGAAAGTCGACCGGCACGGCGACATAGAGCAGGTCGCACCAGTTGAGATAGTCCGGCCATTTGCCGTCGACCCGCCAATCCTCGATCGAGGATTTGGTTTCCACGATGGTAAGAGAGCCGTCGCGCGCCACGGCGAAGATGTCGGCGCGGCGGCCGTCGGGCAGGGGCATTTCCAGGAGGACGGAGTGGCCTGCCTGGCGCATTAGGCGGCAGGCGCCGCGGCAGACGGCAAGCGTGATGTCGGGACGCGCCTGGCGGGAAGGAGGCGCGGACGCGGCGCCTTCCGTCACGGCTTGGCAGCGGGAGCGCGAGGGGCCGCGATCCGCTGGATCGAATCGTCGATCGGGCGCTCGAGCGTGGGCTTGAAGGCCTTGGCCAGCTTCTCGGCCTGGGCGACGTCCTTGGGCGAGATCTGCCCCTTCGCCTTCTCGCGCACCACGCGCGAGTCGGGATAGCCGCCGGCTTCGGCCAGCAGGAGCCACTTGTAGCCTTCGACCGCATCGGGCGTGCCGGCGACACCGCCCATCAGCATCACGCCGAACGCGTTCTCGGCCTCGGGCAGGCCCTGTTGCGCCGCGCGGCCGTACCAGGCGAGCGCCTGCGCGGGGTCGCGCGCGATGCCGGCACCGGCAAAGTAGGCATTGGCGAGCTTGAACTGTGCCGAGGGGACGCCGGCCTTGGCTGCGATCTCGTACCAGCTCACCGCGCGCTCGACGATCCGGGCGTTGGCTTCCTTGTCGCGCGATGCGGGCGTGCGTGCCGACAGGTCTCCCAGTGCCAGGGCGGCTTCCGGTACGCCGCTGTCGTTGGCCTGCAGCAGCCAGGTCTGGGCGCCGTTGGGGTCGCGCTTGACGCCAATGCCATCCACCATGGCGAGGCCATAGCGCAGTGCAGCCAGCCCGTGGCCCTTCTCGGCGGCGCGGCGGTAGAGATCGGCGGCGCGTATCGAGTCGGCCGCGATTGTCTCATCGCGCTCTTCCATGGCGCGGCCGAGCGTGTAGAGCGCACTCGGGTCGTCGGTAGCTGCCGCCTTCTCGAGCCATGCCCGCGCCTGCACAAGGTCGCGCTTCACGCCCTGGCCCCGCAGATAGAGGATGCCGAGGTTGATCTGGGCGCGGCGGTGGCCGGCGGTGGCGGCCTTCTCGAAATATTCGGCGGCGCGCTGATCGTTGCGTGCCATGCCTGCCTGGCCCTCGGCGAAGACCAGTCCCAGCCGATGGTTGGCCTCGCTCGATCCGCCGTCGGCGGCATGCTGGAGCGCCTTTATCGCCTCGCGATTCTTGCCTCTGTCGATCAGCACGGCGCCCAACCAGGCTTCCGCGTCCGCATCGCCGCCGGCGTAGGTCCGCAGTGTTTTCTCGGCCGTGTCGAGATCGCCTGCGCGGTAGGCGGCGATCGCCTCGCGCATGGGCGGCGGGTATTGGCGGTCGTCCGATTGTGTCTGCGCGCTTGCACCGGCGGCGAGCGCTCCGGCAAGAAGCAGCGCGCCGAAGGACCGCGCCGCAGCTCGCGCGGCGCGCGTGCCGATCATTTCGTCTTGAAGGTGAAGGCCAACGCTTCGGCCTTTGCCTTCTCGATTTCCTCGGGCTTCAGCTCCTTGGCCACCTGCTCGAGCAGCGGCGCGACATTGGGGGCGTTCCAGCGATCGGCGATCAGCAGCCACTTGTACGAGTCGTACATGCTCTTCGGCACGCCCTTGCCGTCGGCATATGCGCCGGCGAGCGGGATCATGGCGGGCGGATATCCGCGCTCGGAGCAATCGAGCAGCAGGGGCGCGGCCTTGGTGAGATCGAACAGCTTCGAATTCGGATTGCCGTATACGTAGAGTCCAAGAAGGAATTGCGCGCGCGGATCGCGTTCCTTCGCCAACGGCGTCAGCTCTTTCTCGGCGAGCGCCATATCGTTCGCCTGGACGGCCTTCACGCCCCCTTCAATCCCCGCGAAGGCCGGAGCGACGATGGCCAGGACGAGGAGGGCCGGAGAGGCAACGAGCGTGGCGCGGATGGAGCGGAGAAAATGCACGAACGGACTCCCGAAAAGAGGTCGCCAAGGACGAAACGCGCGACCGTCTACCATGGAATTGGGCCTGAAACACGACGTCCCGGCAGGGTCGGACAATGGCCGAAAAATTCCCCGTGCCGCTGCCTGCGAGCCGTTGTGACCGCCACATTTTCGGTTCAGAAACGGTCAAGAATCAATTTGCACGATATAAGCGGCACTATCGTCTGATGAATCCATTCTAATATATTGTTTAATAACGATAATATAAGAAAAAAGGGCCTTTTTGCGCGAGTCATGAATGCCCTTTTTGACTATCTGATGTCAACAAGCTCCTCTAAACCTTAGGAATCGCGAGCATTGCGCTGACCAGATATGCATTTTTGCAACTAACACTTCCGGCTCAGCTGAGGTAAGTTCTGATCATTAGAGAACGACTTCAGCGATTTAATTCATATTCGAAAGGCTTTTATCATCGAGATCTGGCAGCGCCCCAATGGAGAGCGCGCCGCACCACCCAAAGTTTCCCAATACCCGCCGACGGCTCCCCAAGCCGTTCATCGAAGCCCCCTTCCCACACACCCCAAGGCTTCGATAATCCCACACCCAGGCGGGTACCTAAGGAAGGCCGGTCGTTCCCCAAGCGACCGGCCTTTCGTACGTCTGGGGTCCTGATTCCCGCGTAAGACATAGTGCGACACCGGCGCCTCGGAAAGCTGAGGAAAACCGGGGCTTTGGTATCGACAGCCTCTATTATTGCGGGTTAACTGCAGCTTCAGATACTCGATAAACGCCTATCTGGAAAAAAAAGTGCAGCAACATCAGATATCAATTTTGCCGAGATATGCATTTTTGCAAGTTACAGGGATAAGGGCCCGTGTTAATGTGGCGACATTAAATACATTCTTATTCCATTGGTTTTAATATGAAAATTATCGGATTCCCGCTTGATGTATCGCGGTCTCAGGACGGTCGCATCGTGCGCGGCCTGCGGACTCGGCAGGGCTTGATCCAGGCGACTCTGGATCTGATCCAGGCGGGCGACGTCGAACCGACGTCTGCCGCGATCGCCACCATCGCCGGTGTGTCGAGCCGGGCGCTCTTCCAGCACTTCACCAATCTTGCCGATCTTTACGCCGCCGCCTTCGATCTCGCGGTCTCCCGCGCCTTCGACGGCAGCCAAGCGATCGATACCGCAGCATCGCTCAGCAACCGCATCGATCTCTTGGTGTCGGATCGCTCCGAGCTGTTCGAGCAGTGGCTGCCGGTGTGGCACTTCGCCGAGCGCGTGCGCAGCGTGGCGCCGGCGGTCGGCTTGGGTGTCGCGCAGTTGCGAAAGGTCCTGCGCGAGCGCCTTGCGGCGTGGTTCTCGACCGAACTCGGCAATCTGGATCCCAGCTCGCGCGATCTGGTTCTCGACTCGCTCGATCTGGCTTTCGGTCTCGACAGCTGGATGAACATGCGCGAGCAGCTTCGCCTTTCGCCGGTCCACGCGTCGCGCACCTGGCGCTTCACCGCCGAAGCCATCGTGCTTCAGGCGCTTACAGTTCCCGCACAGCCCGTGGCGGTGGCCTAGAAAAAGGCCACCACGACGAAGCCTCCTTCCCCAAGAACCCAAGGCTTCTTCGTTACCTTCCCACCCCCAGTCACGGGCATCAGAGGAGGCCGGTCGTTCCCCAGACGACCGGCCTTTCCCTTTCAGAAGCACAGGCAAAGAAAAAGGCGGCGGGTTTCCCCGCCGCCTTCATTCGCTGCGCCGTAAGGCTTAGTTGGCCTTGGCGCGATACGTCGTATGGCAGGCGCCGCAAGCCTTGCTGACATCGCCGAACGCCGCGGCAGTCGCTGCCATGTCGCCTGAACCCGCGGCCATCGCGAGCTTGTCGTAGGCGGCCTGGGCGTTCATGCCGGCCTTCTCGAAGCCGGCCTTGTCGCTCCACACCGTCGGCAGGGCCTTGGTCTCGCCCTTGTCGGAGCCGGCCGGGAACATCTTGTCGAATGCGATCTCGAGTTCCTTGAGCTTGGCGGCGTGCTTTCCGATATCCTTGACGTCGCCCTTGGCATCGACGATCGCCTTGATGGCACGCATCTCGGGGCCCGTCGCCTTGCGGTTATCCTGGCGCGCCTTGATCACGTCGGCCTGCGCGAACGCGATCGTCGCACCGCTCACCAGCGCACCGGCAGCCATCGCGCCGACCACAGCCATCACAACAGTCTTCTTCAGCATAAAAGCATCCCCTGTTTATTTGCCTCGGGCCCATTTGTTGCAGAGGTTCGCGACAAAACGAACAGTGACGCAGGGAATTTCCTGTCACGACTGCGTGTAGTAGTGAGTGATCGTGCGTGAAATCGGGGGCGTCATGGCGGGCAAAAGCGGCACCAAAATCAGGGTCTGGGACCTTCCGGTCCGGCTGTTCCACTGGACCCTCGTGCTTTTGATGGTTGTTTCCTATTTCACCGGCCACTGGGCCGGCGACTGGATGAAGTTCCACTTCTGGTCGGGTTACGCGATCCTCACTCTCCTGATCTTCCGCATCGCCTGGGGCTTCGTCGGCAGCACGACCGCGCGCTTCTCGAACTTCGTGAAGGGGCCGATGGACGCGTTCGCCCATCTGCGCGAACTGCTCGGCAAGCACGGCCCTTACGACGCCGGCCACAACGCCATGGGCGGCGCCATGGTCGTGGTCCTGATCCTGGCGGTCCTGGCGCAGGCGGGCACAGGTCTGGTCTCGGCCGACACGGACACCGGCATGGTCAGCGGTCCGCTGGCCAACAAAGTCGGCGAGGCGGTGATCGAGAAGGCCACGATCTTCCATCACTATTGGATCAACGTGCTGCTGGCGCTGGCCGCCCTCCACATCGTGGCAGTGCTCACCTACCTCGTATGGAAGCGGCACAATCTCGTGGGCGCGATGCTCACCGGCAAGAAGCCCGTCGAGGATGTCGTGCCGCCGGGCCAACCCGCGCCGAAGCTCACCTTTGCCTCGGGCCGACTGGCGATTTCGCTGCTGATTGCGTCCGCCGCGATTGTCTATTTCATTGTCAGGGCAGGCGGGTGACAGGCGCGTTTCCGACAGGAGGGAACCTGCGGTTCCCTCCTGTCGGAAACCGCTCTAGGGTGAAGGCCACTCCGTGAACCTGGATTTTGCATCATGAAATTTACCGGTACCGACTCCTACGTCGCCAGCGACGACCTGCGCGTCGCCGTCAACGCGGCGATCGCTCTCGAGCGGCCGCTACTGATCAAAGGCGAGCCGGGTACCGGCAAGACCGTGCTGGCGCATGAGGTCGCCAAGGCGCTGAACGCGCCGATCATCGAGTGGCACATCAAGTCGACGACCAAGGCCCAGCAGGGCCTCTACGAGTACGACGCTGTCTCGCGCCTGCGCGATTCGCAGCTGGGCGACGAGCGCGTGAAGGACATCGGCAATTACATCAAGCGCGGCAAGATGTGGGAGGCCTTCACCGCCCCCAACCGCCCGATCCTTCTGATCGACGAAATCGACAAGGCCGACATCGAGTTCCCGAACGATCTGCTGCTCGAGCTCGATCGCATGCAGTTCTACGTCTACGAGACTCAGCAGACGATCAAGGCCGAGCAGCGTCCGATCGTGATGATCACCTCGAACAACGAGAAGGAGCTGCCGGACGCCTTCCTGCGCCGCTGCTTCTTCCACTACATCCGCTTTCCCGATCGCGAGATCATGACCGAGATCGTGAACGTCCACTTCCCCGACCTGCAGAAGAACCTGCTGCGCGAGGCGCTGAACGTTTTTTACGACATCCGCGAAGTGCCAGGCCTCAAGAAGAAGCCGTCGACCTCGGAACTGCTCGACTGGCTGAAGCTCCTCATGGTCGAGGACATGTCGCCCGAATCGCTGCGCTCGAAGGACAGCAAGCAGCTGATCCCGCCGTTGCACGGCGCGCTGCTCAAGAACGAGCAGGACGTTCATCTGTTCGAGCGTCTGGCCTTCATGGCGCGCCGGGAGCAGCGCACCACCTAGGGAGTCGCGCGATGTTCGTGAACTTCTTCCTCGAGCTGCGTCAGGCCAAGGTGCCGGTCTCCATCAAGGAGTACCTGGCGCTGATGGAAGGCATGGATAAGGGCGTTGCCGATTACTCGATCGACGACTTCTATTACCTGTCGCGCGCCATCCTGGTGAAGGACGAGCGCAACCTCGACAAGTTCGACAAGGTGTTCGGCAACGTCTTCAAGGGCCTCGAGGCGCCGGTCGGCGAAGGCACGCAGGCCGAGATCCCCGAGGAATGGCTGCGCAAGCTGGCCGAGAAGCTTCTCACCGAAGAGGAGAAGAAGCAGATCGAGTCGATGGGCGGCTGGGAGAAGCTGATGGAGACGCTGAAGAAGCGCCTCGAGGAACAGCAGAAGCGCCACCAGGGCGGCAGCAAGTGGATCGGCACCGCCGGCACTTCGCCGTTCGGGGCCTACGGCTTCAACCCCGAGGGCGTGCGCATCGGCCAGGACAAGAGCCGCGAAGGCCGCGCCGTTAAGGTGTGGGACAAGCGCGAGTACAAGAACCTCGACGACACCGTCGAGATCGGCACGCGCAACATCAAGATCGCGCTGCGCCGGCTGCGCAAGTTCGCGCGTGAGGGCGCCGAGGTCGAGCTCGACATGCCCGACACCATCCGCTCGACGGCGCGCAACGCGGGCTACCTCGACATCAAGATGGTGCCGGAGCGGCGCAACAAGGTGAAGCTGCTGATCCTGTTCGACATCGGCGGCTCGATGGATGCGCATATCCGCGTGTGCGAGGAGCTGTTCTCGGCCGCGCGCTCGGAGTTCAAGCACCTCGAGTTCTTCTATTTCCACAACTGCCTCTACGAGAAGCTGTGGAAGGACAATCGCCGCCGTCACGTCGACACTTTCTCGACGGCGCAGATGCTCCACACCTACCCGCCCGACTACAAGATCCTGTTCGTCGGCGACGCCTCGATGAGCCCGTACGAGATCGCCTATCCGGGCGGCTCGGTCGAGCACTGGAACGAGGAGTCGGGCCAGACCTGGATCCAGCGTGTGTCCGATACCTATCGTAGCATGGTGTGGCTGAACCCGGTGCCGGAACGGCACTGGAGCTACACGCCGTCGATCCAGCTGCTGCAGCAGCTGAGCTCCAACCGCATGTTCCCGCTCACCTTGGGCGGGCTCGACAGTGCGATGAAGGAACTCAATAAATAAAAAGGGGAAACGCAAATGAAGACCGGGCCGGCAATCGCCGAAATCCTGAAGCGTGAGGGCGTCGAGTATCTCTTCGCCTACCCTGTCAACCATCTGATCGAGCACTGCGCGGCGCTCGACATCCGCCCGATCATCGTGCGCCAGGAGCGCATCGGCCTGCACATGGCCGATGCCATGTCGCGCCTCACCAAGGGCCGCAAGATGGGCGTGTTCTGCATGCAGAGCGGTCCAGGCTCCGAGAACGCCTACGGCGGCGTGGCCCAGGCGTTCGGCGAGTCGGTGCCGCTGCTGGTCATTCCGGCGGGCTATCCGCGTCGCATCGCGCATGTGCCGCCCAACTTCAACTCGACGCTCACCATGGCGCACGTCGCCAAACACGCCGAGCCCATCACCTCGGGCAAGGAGATCGAGAACATCATGCGCCGGGCCTTCAGCCTGCTGCGCAACGGCCGCGGCTCGCCGGTCATTATCGAGTTCCCGGCCGAGGCCAACGGCGAGGACGCGCCCGATCCGCTGACCTACGAGCCGGTGATCGCGACCAAGTACGGTCCCGATCCCGCGGCGGTGAAGGCGGCCGCCAAGGTGCTGGTCGCGGCCAAACGGCCGGTGATCTACGCCGGCCACGGCGTGCACTGGGCCGAGGCCTATGCCGAGCTGAAAGAACTGGCCGAGCTGCTGGCCATTCCCGTCTGCACCTCGCTGCAGGGCAAGAGCTCGTTCGACGAGACGCACCCGCTCGCATTGGGCTCGGGCGGCCGCGCCTACCCGAAGGCGGTGCGCTACTTCCTCGATCACTGCGACGTGCTGTTCGGTATCGGCTGCTCATTCACCGAGACCAACTTCGGCATCTCGATGCCGAAGGGAAAGACGGTCATCCACACCACGCTCGATCCCAACCACTTGAACAAGGACGTGCGCTGCCAATACGGGCTGCTCGGCGATGCCAAGCTCGCGCTGCGCGCGATGATCGACGAGTGCTCCAAGCTCGTGGGCGGCAAGAAGCGCGATGCCGGCCCGGTCGCGGCCGAGATCAAGCCGATGGCCGACGCGTGGCTCAAGGAGTGGATGCCCAAGCTCACCAACAACGACGCGCCGCTCAATCCCTATCGCGTGCTGTGGGACCTGCAGAACACGGTCGACGTCGCCAACACGATCATCACGCATGACGCGGGCAGCCCCCGCGACCAGCTCTCGCCCTTCTGGAAGACGACGGCGCCGCACACCTACATCGGCTGGGGCAAGACCACGCAGCTGGGCTATGGCCTGGGCCTCGCGATGGGCGCCAAGCTCGCCTGCCCGGACAAGCTCTGCATCAACGTCTGGGGCGATGCCGCGATCGGCTTCACCGGTATGGACTTCGAGACCGCGGTGCGCGAGCGCATTCCGATCATGTCGATCCTGCTCAACAACTTCTCGATGGCGATCGAGCTGCACATCATGCAGGTGTCGACCGAAAAGTATCGCTCGACCGATATCTCGGGCGACTACGCCGCCATGGCGCGCGCCTTCGGCGGCTACGGCGAGCGCGTGACCAAGCCCGAGGACATCATTCCGGCGATCAAGCGCGGCATCGAGCAGACCAAGAAGGGTGTGCCGGTTCTGCTCGAGTTCATTACCTCCAAGGAAGTGACCATTTCGGTGCCCAAATGACCAGGATCCTCACGCCGCTTGCCGAGTTCGACGTTGCCGCGCGGGACGGGCTCTGGATGAGTCCGGCCGACGCCGAGAAGGTGACGGGCTGGACCTTGAAGCCCGAAGGCATGTGCCGCGACGATCTCTGCGTGCCGCTTCCGGCATCCGCGCTGGGCACGAACGAAGTCGACCTCGCCGCGTTCTGGAAGAAGCTCGGCGGTCCGGTGGTGTCGAGCACGACGCGCGACGTGTGGGCGCTGGGCGCGCCGCCGGAGGAGCGCAATGCCGCCCTCGAAGGCCTGGAGGCGCCGGACTTCACGCTGCCAGACGTCGACGGAACGCCGCGCACACTCTCGTCGCTGCGAGGCAAGAAGGTCTTCCTCGCCACGTGGGCCAGTTGGTGAGGCTGCAGGTTCGACTTGCCCGTGTGGCAGCAGCTCTACAGCGATCTTAAGGACAAGGGCTTCATGGTGGTGGCGGTCGCGGAGGAAAGCCGCGGCGCCGATCACGCGCGCCCGTGGATCGAGCAGGCCAAGTCCGACTACTGGCAGCTCATCGACACCGATCACCGGCTCGAGGATCTCTACAACCTCGTGAACGTCCCGCAGGCGATCTGGATCGACGAGCAGGGCAGGATCGTACGGCCGCCGGAGACGGCGGGTTCGACCGATCACTTCCGGGGCATGGATCTCAAGACCCGCACCATGTCGCCTCAAGCACAGGAAGAACGCCTTGCCGCGCGCGTGGCCTACATGGACGCCGTGCGCGCCTGGGTGACCACTGGCAAGCACGCGCTGCCCGAGAATGCCGCCCGTGCGAATCTGCCGAAGGTGACGCCGGAAATCGCGGCGGCCCGCGCGCACTTCCGTCTCGGCGTGTGGCTGCGCGCACACGGACGCGCCGCCGAAGGCGACCTGCAGATGGCCGAGGCGAGCCGGCTCCATCCCGAGTCGTGGAGCCTGTGGCGGCAGGCCGCCGACCTCGACGAAGTGGGCAAGGCCTCGGGTCCCGAGTTCTGGAAGCGCGTGCAGGCGTTGGGGGAAAGGCCCTATTATCCGCCTCCCAAGCTCTAGGGGGAGCCGATGAGACTTTCGTGGCATGATCTTGGAACGCCGCGCGCGGACAGGGCGCACGGCAAGACGCTCGAAGTCGTCGGCTGGCCGGCCGCTTCTCTTGGTCTCACGCGCTCCGATTATTTCGTTCTCACCGCCGAAGCGAGTTGTTGTGCTGGCTGCGTGCCCAACAATCCGTTGGCGGTGATCGAGGTCTTCGCCGACACGGAACTCGCCATCGATGGCGGTGCGCTGCGACTGACGGGAACATTGCACGTCGAGACCGGCGATCCGCAGCAGTGGCGCTATCAATTGCGCGGCGCCAAGCCGGTGGCCGGACTGAAGCGGCGCGCGCTGCTGACGGCCAGCCCGCTCTTCTGCCTGCCGGCCACCGCGATGGCGCAGGCCGACGGGATGGCCGTCGATCTCCATAGCCATGCCGGAAACCTGATCCGCGCCGCTTATGGGCGGGATAGTCTGCTGGAGGTTGCCGGCCCGATGAAGCAGGGAGGCATGTCGACCATCTGCCTGTGTATCGTGGGCGATTCGCCGGTGATTGGCTCCTCCAGCGGTCGCATCCGGCCAAACCGCAATCCGCGTCCGGGCGAGCTCTACGATTTCAGCAAGACTCAGTTCACCAAGCTGCATGAGCTGGTGCGAACCCAGTCGCTGTCGATCGTCAAGACGGCTGCGGACCTGCGCGCAGCACGGTCGAGCCGGCCATCGGTGATCGTGACGTCGGAAGGTGGCGACTGGCTGGAGGGCAAGATCGAACGCCTCGACGAGGCGTATCAGCGCTGGCAGCTGCGCCAGCTCCAGCTTACCCACTATCGACCGAACGAGCTGGGGGACATCCAGACGGAGCCGTCCGAGAAGGGCGGCCTGACCGACTTCGGCGTGGAAGTGATCCGGCGCTGCAATTCCCTCGGCATCGTGGTCGATGTGGCTCACGGCACCTTCGAGTTGGTGAAGCGCGCCGTCGCCACCACGACCAAGCCGTTGATCCTGTCGCACACAGCACTGAGCGACCGGCCTTACCCGTGGACGCGGTTGGTCACCTCCGACCATGCGCGCGCCATCGCCTCGACCGGCGGGGTGATCGGCATCTGGCCAGTCCAGGACGTGCCAAACGTTAGCTCCTACGCCGAGGCCTTCGCGCGCATGGTCAAGGTCATCGGCGTCGACCATGTCGGTATCGGCACGGACCAATTGGGACTGCTGGGGCCAAGCTCCATGCCCAGCTACGGCGATCTGCCCCAACTCGCGGCGGCGCTGCGGACGAAATTCAACGACGCGGACGTGGCAAAATTGCTGGGCGGCAATTACCGCAGGGTTTTCGAGGCCTGCCTGGGCTGACCCCCATCACACCTGCGTGAGGGTGGGGCATGCGCTATTCCCGAATGGGATAGCGAGGTAGTGTCAGCCCCTACGCATTTCACGGGGGTCTGCGCATGGCTGTCATCAACATCAACGGCAAGTCGGTCGACGCCAAGGTAGATCCGCGGACACCGCTGCTCTGGGTGCTGCGCGACACACTCGGCATGACGGGCACCAAGTACGGCTGCGGCATCGCCCAGTGCGGCGCCTGTACCGTCCATATCGACGGCGTGCCGACCCGCTCCTGCCAGGTGCCTCTGAACTCGGTCGGCGGCCGCAAGATCACGACCATCGAGGGGCTCGCCGACGGCGACAAGCTGAACAAGATCCAGGCGGCGTGGGTCGCGCTCGACGTGCCCCAATGCGGATACTGCCAGAGCGGCATGATCATGGCCGCGACCGCGCTGCTCGCGGCCAAGCCGAACCCGACCGATGCCGACATCGACGCGGCGATGACTAACATCTGCCGCTGCGGCACCTACAAGCAGATCCGTGAAGCCATTCACGCCGCGGCCAAGGTCTAAGGGGAGGATGCAAGCATGACCATTCAGACCTCGCTCGGCCGCCGCAGCTTTCTCGTCGGCACTGCCGCCGCCACCGGCGGCTTCTCGCTCGCCTTCTCCTTCCCCTACGCACCCGCGATGGCGGCCGAAGTGCAGGAGGTCAACGCCTGGGTCGTGATCCATCCCGACGACAAGGTCGTGATCCGCATCGCCCGCTCCGAGATGGGCCAGGGCACGCTGACCGGCCTCTGCCAGATGGTGGCCGAGGAACTGGAGTGCGACTGGAAGAAGATCACGACCGAATATCCGACCCCGGGCGAAAACGTGCGGCGCAACCGCATCTGGAAGAATTACTCGACCGGCGGCTCGCGCGGTATTCGCGAGAGCAACCAGTATGTCCGCGAAGGCGGCGCCGCGGCGCGCATGATGCTGATCGCGGCGGCGGCGGCGGAGTGGAAGGTGCCGGCGGCGGAATGCACGGCGGAGAACAGCGTCGTCAAGCACTCGTCCGGCAAGACGTTGACCTACGGCCATCTTGCCTCGGCCGCGGCCAAGCTCGAGCCGCCGAAGGAAATCCCGCTCAAGGACCCGAAAGACTGGAAGGTGATCGGCAAGCCGATCCATCGCCTCGATACGCTGGAGAAGGTCAACGGCAAGCAGATGTACGGCATCGACGTGAAGCTGCCGAACATGCTGACCGGCGCGGTCAAGGCGTGCCCGGTGCGCGGCGGCAAGCTCAAGAGCTTCGACGCGGCCAAGGTCGAGAAAATGCCGGGCGTGAAAAAGGTCGTGTCGATCGACGGCAATGCCGTGGTCGTCGTGGCCGATACCTATTGGGCGGCGCGCACCGCGCTCGCGGCTCTTCCCGTCGAATGGGATGTCGGCAAGTTGGGCGATGTCCAGCAGTCCGACGTCGTGGCAATGCTGAAGGAAGGCCTCACCGCGACCGAGACCTATATCGGCAACAAGGTCGGTGACGCCAAGTCGGCGATCGACGGCGCTGCCAAGAAGGTCGAGGCGACCTACGCATTCCCGTGGCAGAACCACGCCCCGATGGAGCCGCTGAACGCGACCGCGCTGTGGACGGCCGACAAGTGCGAGGTGTGGACGGGCACGCAGAACGGCGAGGCGGCGCTCGCTGCCGCGTCGGAAGCAGCCGACCTGCCGGTCGCCAAGTGCGACGTCTACAAGATGATGCTGGGCGGCGGCTTCGGCCGTCGCGGCCGTGCCGATTACGTGCGCCAGGCGGTGCTCGTCGCCAAGCAGATGCCGGGCACGCCGGTCAAGCTGGTGTGGTCGCGCGAAGAAGACATGCAGCAGGGCAACTACCACCCGACGACCATGTGCAAGATGACCGGCGGCCTCGACAAGGACGGCAACCTGGTCGGGCTGCACGTGCGCATCTCGGGGCAGTCGATCCTGGCGTCGCTGGCGCCGCAGAGCCTGCAGAACGGCATGGATCCCGCGACGTTCCAGGGCCTCATGGCGAGCGGACCGGAGGCGGCCTACGGCTACAACGTGCCGAACCTGCTGATCGATCACGCCATGCGCAATCCTCACCTGATGGCGGGCTTCTGGCGCGGCGTGAACGTGAACCAGAACGCCGTCTACATGGAAAGCTTCATGGACGAGCTGGCGGAGGCCGCGGGCAAGGATCCGCTCGAGTTCCGCCTCAAGCTGCTGAAGCCCAAGTACGCCGCCGTGCTGAAGGCTGCGTGCGACAAGGCGGGCTACGGCAAGCCGCTGCCGCAGGGGCACTTCCACGGTATCGCCCAGGTGATGGGCTACGGCTCCTACGTGGCCGGCGTCGCCGAAGTGTCGGTCAATCCCGACGGCGTGCTCAAGATTCACAAGATCACGGCCGCCACCGATCCGGGCTACGCCGTCAATCCGTGGCTGATCGAGCGCCAGGTCGCGGGCTCGTTCGTCTACGGCCTGTCGGCCGCACTGTACGGCGAGATCACCGTGAAGAACGGCGTTGTCGAGCAGACCAACTTCGACAGCTACAACGTCATGCGCATGGACGAGATGCCCGAGGTCGAGACGGTGATCGTAGGCTCCGGCGGCTTCTGGGGCGGCGTCGGCGAACCCACCATTGCGGTGGCGGCGCCATCGGTGCTGAACGCCATCTACAAGGCGACCGGCAAGCGCGTGCGCGAGCTGCCGCTGATGAACAACGAGCTGAAAAAGGGTGCTTAACTGCCCCGCCTTCGTCGACGGCAATTCCTCGCGGGCGCGACGCTTCTCGCGCCCGCCGTCGCACGCGCGCAGACAAGTGCCCGGGTCGTCGTTGTAGGCGGGGGCTTCGCGGGCACGCTCTGCGCCCGCACGCTGAAGCGACTGGGCCCGAAGCTCTCGGTTACTCTGGTCGAGCCCGAAAGTCGCTTCACGGCCTATCCGCTCAGCAATGATGTGCTGGGCGGCTTCCGCGATCTTGCCCACCAGCGGTTCGGCTACGAGGCGGTCAGCAAGGACGGCGTGACCGTGGCGCAGACGGCGGCAACCGCCGTCGATCCCGTGGCGAAGACGGTCACGGCGGGCGACGGCACCAAGCTCTCGTACGACAAGCTCGTGATGGCCCCGGGCGTTGACCTCAACTGGACCGCGCTGCCCGGCTACACCGAGGCCGCCTCCGATAGGATGCCGCATGCCTGGAAGGGCGGAGCGCAGATCGCGCTGCTGCGCCGCCAGCTCGAAGCGATGGACGACGGCGGCACGGTCGGCATGGCCGTCTCCGCCAATCCGACACGCTGCCCGCCCGGCGCCTACGAGCGCGCCTGCCTGATCGCGCACTATCTGAAAACAAAGAAGCCCAGATCGAAGCTGCTCCTGCTTGACGCCAAGGACCAGTTCTCGATGCAGCGCCTGTTCGAGCAGGCGTGGAATCGTCTGTATCCGGGGATCGTGGAACGCGTGCCGCTGAGCCAAGGCGGCAACGTCACCGCGGTCGACCCCTCGACGATGACCCTGGTCACCGACTTCGAGAAGTACAAGGTGGCCGTGGCCAACGTGATTCCGCTGCAGAAGGCCGCGGCCATCGCCGCCCGCGCGGGCGTCGCCGACCGCACGGGCTGGTGCACCGTCGAGCCGATCGCGTTCGAGTCTACTTTGCAGAAGGACATCCACGTACTGGGCGATGCGACGCTGATCAGCGGCGTGTCCAAGTCGGCCTTCGTCGCCGCCGAGCAGGGCAAGGTCTGCGCCGCGGCCATTGTCGCCAAGCTTGCGGGCCGCGCGCCGCCGGAAACGCAGCTCACCAACACCTGCTACAGCTTCGTGGCCCCGGGCCACGCCATTCGCACCACCAGCGTCTTTCGGCCGGAGAAGGGCCAGCTGATCGAGATTCCGGGCTCGACCAGCACGACGGCCCTCGATGCCGAGCCGTCCGTGCAGGGGCACGAGGCCCGAGAGGCCGAGCGCTGGTTCGGCACGATCACCCAAGAGGTGTTCGGGTGAGGATCGCCGCGTCACTGGCGTTCGCCTTTGTCCTGACGGCCGCCAGCGTCTCGGCGCAAGAGCTGCGCACCTATGTGGTCGCGGGCGATGCGGTTCCCGATTCGCTCACCGGCCAGCCCGGCGACGCCGAGAAGGGCCGCGCCATCGTGGCCAATCGCACGGTCGGTCTTTGCCTGCTCTGCCACAGCGGGCCGTTCCCGGAGCAGCCGCTGCAGGGCAATCTCGCGCCCAGCCTTTCCGGTGCCGGGGCGCGCAACACGCCTGGACAGCTTCGGATGCGGCTGGTGGATCCGTCGCGCCTCGTTCCCGACACCATCATGCCGCCCTATTATCGGCTCGACCGCTTGCAGCGGGTGGCCAGGGCCTACGAAGGCAAGACCATCCTGAGCGCCGATCAGATCGAGGATGTCGTGGCCTATCTCATGACGTTGAAGGAGTAGCCGGTGGCCGAGAGACGCAGTTTCCTGCTGGGGGCGGCCGCGGTGGTGCTGTTGCCGTTCGACTCCGCGCGCGCGACGCCCGAGGCGCTGGCCGACCTGATCAGGGAAGTGACGGGCGGCAAGGAACTGCGCGTGGGCAGGGTGAAGCTCGACGTGCCGCCGCTGATCGAGAACGGCAACACCGTGCCGCTCACCGTCTCGGTCGAGAGCCCGATGACCGACGCCGACTACGTGAAGACGATCCACGTGCTGAACGAGAAGAACCCGCAGCCCCATGTCTTCAGTGCGAGTCTGACGCCGCGCAACGGCCGCGCCCAGGTTGGCACGCGCATCAAGCTCGCCGACACGCAGAAGGTGGTGGCGATCGCTGAGACCAGCCGTGGCGAGTTCTGGACCGCGAGCGCCGAGGTGATCGTCACCATCGCGGCCTGCATCGAGGACGTGAACTGAAATGGCCAACGCCCTCATCAACGCTCCCAAGACCGCCAGGCGTGGCGACACGATCGAGATCAAGGCGCTGATCCTGCATCCGATGGAAACCGGATTCCGGCCCGGCACCAACGGCACGATCATCCCGCGCAACATCATCGAGAAATTCAGTGCGCGCTGGAACGGCGAGGAAATCTTCGCGATGAGCTTCTCGCCCGCGATCGCGGCCAATCCGTTCGTGTCCTTCTTCACTGTCGCCCGCGAGAGCGGACGGGTCGATTTCCTGTGGACGGGCGACCAGGATTTCCGCGTGACCGAATCGGTCATCATCACCGTGACATGAAGCGGCCGGGCTTCGGACTGACGCTCGTCCTGGTGTTCGCCGCGTCCTTCGCCGCGGCGCAAGGCGGTGGCGACAAACGCCGCACCGGCTACCAGGACATGAGCGCGGCCCTGCAGCAGATGGCGGACGACGAGACGTCCAATCCCGGCCTGCTCTTCGTGAAGGCGGGGGAGGTGCTCTGGAAGCAGCCGGCGGGCAAGGCGAACAAGGCCTGCGCCGACTGCCACGGTGCCGTGGACACGAGCATGAAGGGCGTCGCCGCGCGCTATCCGGCGATTCCCAAGGATGCCGACAAGCCCGTCGATCTCGAAGGCCGCATCAATCTGTGCCGCACCGGCCAGCAGCAGGCCGAGGCGCTGAAGCCCGAAAGCGAGGACCTGCTGGCCCTCGACGCCTACGTGACGCACGCCTCGCGCAGCCTGCCGATCGCGCCGCCCGCCGACCCGCGCCTTGCCAGGGTGCGCGAGCTGGGCAAGGCGCTGTTCACGCGACGCGAGGGGCAGCTCAACCTCTCGTGCGCCAACTGCCACGACGACAACGCCGGCAAGAAGCTGGCCGGCGCCACCATTCCGCAGGGCCATCCCACCGCCTACCCCGTCTATCGCTCGGAGTGGCAGACCCTGGGTTCGCTGAAGCGCCGCTTGCGCAACTGTGTTATCGGCATGCGCGCCGAGGCCTACGCGTACGACTCGGCGGAGTATCTGGCACTCGAGGTGTACTTGATGGATCGCGCAAAGGGATTAAAGATCGAATCGCCCGGTATCCGGCCATGATGCGGCGACGTTCATTGCTGGGCGCCTTGCCGCTGGTCGCGCTCGCGACGCGTGCCCGTGCGGCGGAGAAAACCCTGAGGTTCGGCACCGCTTCCGAAGGCGGCAGCTTCATGGTCTACGCGATCGGTTTCATGGACGCGATGCGCGCGGTCGATCCCATCCTCGAGATTCGCGCGGTGCCGACCAAGGGCACGTCGGAGAACGCGCCGAAGCTCGAGGCCGGCGAGATCGACATCGGCATGGTGTCGGGTGAAGTGGCGCACGAACTGTTCGAAGGTGTCGGCCGGGAGAAGACCAAGCTCAAGATCGTGGTGGCGATGTATGCCGCGCCCGGCATGTTCGCGGTCCGCGCCGACAGCCGCTTCCGCTCGATCACCGACCTCAAGGGCGCGCGCGTGGTTTGGAACGAGAAGGGGTCCGGCATCGCGACCCAGGCCAGCTATCTGATGAGCGGACTGGGCCTCGACATGGACAGGGATTTCGAGGCGCTCTATCCGGAGAGCCGCATGGACGGGGCGAAGATGGTGATCGACGGCCGGGCGGCGGCGCTGTGGGGCGCGGGGCTGCGCTGGCCGGGCTTCATCGAGCTGGCCAACGGTTACGTCGGCGCGCGCTTCGTCGTGCCCAGCGCCGGGGAGATCAAGACCGTGCTCGCCAAACATCCGTTCCTGCGCGAGATGTCCGTGCCGGCCGGGCTCTATCGCGGGCAGGCCAATGCGCTGAAGACGGTCGGCACCTGGAGCTACCTGCTGGCGCGCGACGGGCTCGACGACGACATCGGCTACCGCCTCGCCAACGATCTCTATCGCATCGAGAAGGCCGGTACGCTGTCGCGGCTGCTGGTCGAGTCGACGGTGCAGAACACGCTGGCCAGCCTGCCCGGCACCGACATGCTGCAGCCCGGCGTGATGCGCTTCTACAAGGAGAAGGGTCTGCTGCAGTAAGGCCCGGCCGCAGATTTTTGTTCTCCGCCGCGGGCCAAATACGGCGGCGCGTTTCATTGCCGCCCACCCTCGGGCGCCCCTAGTGTCGGGGCATGCTGACCTTGGCCCAAGATCTCGTTTCCCGCGCCACGCGCTTCATTCTTGCCGCCGGCGAAGAGCCCGCGCTGTGGACCGTCTCGGTGCGCGGCCGGGTGGTGGGCTCGCTGGTCTGCGAGGCCGGCGAACGGCGGCTGGCCTGGTTCGAGGGCGCCGACCGCTCGCTGGTGAACTACGCCGGTCCCCTCGACGGCGACGTCGACGACCTCGCCCGGGTGCTCGGGAGGCGTCTCGGCACGCCGGTGGAGCTCGACCAGTTGCCGGTCTAGACTGGCGCCATGGCTTCCGGACCCCTCGACATGGATGCGATCGACCGCAAGATCGTCGTGCTGCTGCAGGACGACGCGAGCCTCTCGCTGGCCGAGATCGCGCACCGCGTCGGCCTGTCGCAAAGCCCGTGCTGGAAGCGCATCCAGCGGCTGGAGAAGGCCGGCATCATCCTCAAGAGAGTGGCGCTGGTCAGCCCTGAGTCGATCGGCGTCGGCCTCTCGGTGTTCGTCTCGATCGAGACCGGCGACCATTCCACGGCGTGGCTCGCCAGGTTCGCCACGACGATTTCGGCGATGCCCGAGGTGATGGAATTCCACCGCATGGCGGGCGACATCGACTACATGCTGCGCGTCGCGGTGCCCAACATGCAGGCCTACGACGCCTTCTATAAGCGACTAATCGACACCATGCCGCTCAAGAACGTGACCTCGCGGTTCGCCATGGAACGGATCAAGTCGACCACCGCCTATCCGCTTCCGCCCGATCCGCGAAACCCCAAGGACCCCCGAAAGAAGGCCTAAATACTGGCGGTGCGGCGTGTCGAGAGGTACGGTCCGGAACCAAATACCTTCCGGGAGCGTATCATGTCGGTGCACGCGCTTAAGACGTCCAGCAATCTGCGTTCGAAGGTCTCCCCGGAGGAGTGGCAGGCGCGCGTCGACCTCGCCGCCTGCTACCGGCTGATGGACCTCTACGGCATGTCCGACCTGATCGCGAACCATGTCTCGGTGCGCGTTCCGGGCGAGCACGACGCGTTCCTGATCAACGCCTACGGCCTGCTCTACGAAGAGATCACCGCCTCGAGCCTGATCAAGATCGACCACGAGGGCAAGATCCTGTCCAAGCCCGACTTCGGTCCCGGCCTCGACTACGGCGTCAACCGCGCGGGCTTCGTGATCCATAGCGCGATCCACATGGCCAAGCCCGAGGTCGCCTGCGTGATCCACACGCACACCTGGCCCGGCATGGCGGTGTCGACGATGGAATGCGGCCTGCTGCCCAACACCCAGACCTCGATGCGCTTCGCCAAGATCAGCTATCACGACTTCGACGGCGTCGTGCTGAACCTCGACGCGCGCGAGGCGCTGGTGAAGGACCTTGGCGACAACAACGCGCTGATCCTGCGCAACCACGGCCTGCTCACGACCGGCGCCACGATCGCCGAGGCGTTCAACGCGATGCATCGGCTCGAGCTTTCGTGCAAGACGCAGATCGCGGCGATGTCGTGCAACACCAAGCTGATCGACGTGCCGGCCGACGTGGTCGAGGCGACATACCAGAATTACCAGCCCAAGACGCGGCGGCCCTTCGGCCTGCTCGACTGGCCTGCCCTGCTGAGGAAGCTTGACCGAACCGACCCCAGCTTCCGAGACTAGTCCGGCTCCGCCGCATCACGTAACGGTCCGCGACTTCGCGGCCATTGCCTGCGGCTACTGGACGGCGCCGGGTTATCGCGGCGCCGCCTGGCTGCTGACCGGCGGCATGGTCATCCTGGGTGTCGGCAATGTCGGCATCCAGCTCTGGCTCAACCTGTGGAACCGCGACTTCTTCAACGCCCTGGAGAAGAAGGATCTCGCCCTGCTGTTCCACCTGCTGTGGATCCTGGCGGGCATCGTGGTGACAGCCGGCATCGGCGTGGCCATCCAGCTCCACGTCAAGCGCAGCCTGCAGATCTACTGGCGCACCTGGCTGTCGCGCACCACCGTCGAGCGCTGGCTGAACGCCGGTCGCCAGTACCAGCTCGGCCTGCTGGCCGACGAGGTCGACAATCCCGACGGCCGCATCGCCGAGGACATCCGCGTCTCGACCGAGTTCGCCTGCGAGTTCGCGCAGTCCATCCTGCAGTGCATCCTGCAGCTCTTCACCTTCCTCACCGTGCTGTGGACGCTGTCGGGCAACCTGCCGGTCAACCTCTTCGGCATGGACCTCAACGTGCCGGGCTACATGGTCTGGGCCGCGGTGGCCTACGCGCTGATCGGCTCGATCCTGACCTATGCGCTCGGCCGCGGCCTGATCGAGGCCGGCAACGTGCGCCAGAGCCGCGAGGCCGACTTCCGCTCGGGCCTCAACCGCGCCCGCGAGCACGCCGAGAGCATCGCGCTGCTGCGCGGCGAGGACGACGAGCGCGAGCGCCTGCGCGGCTCGCTGTTCGACCTGCGCACCGCCTGGCACCGCCAGACGCGCGGCCAGGGCAACCTCTCGCTGCTCACCAGTTCGCTGGCCTACCTCGCGCCGATCGTGCCGCTGATCGTGGCCCTGCCGCGCTACCTCAGCGGCCAGATCCAGCTGGGCGGCCTGATGCAGACGGCACAGGCCTTCTCGAGCGTGCAGTGGGCGCTCAGCTGGCTGATCGACAACTTCTCGAAGTTCGCCGAGTGGCGCGCCTCGTGCGACCGCGTCGTGCATCTGCACCGCGCGCTGCACGACCTCGAGGAAAGCACCGACGGCGAGGGCCACGAGCGCATCACGCTGCACCCGCCCACCGACGTCGACATGCTGGTGCTGAAGGAACTGGGCCTGGCGCGGCCGACCGGCGAGATGCTGGTGGCCGACGCGCAGGTCGAGATCGGCCGGCCCGAGCGCGTTCTGATCCGCGGACAGTCGGGCGGCGGCAAGAGCACGATCATGCGCGCCGTGGCGGGTATCTGGCCGTGGGGCAAAGGCGAGATCTTCCTGCCGACCGGCAGCATCGCCTTCATGCCGCAGAAGCCGTACTTCCCGCTCGGCACGCTGCGCGACGCGATGCATTACCCCAAGGCGCCCGAGGGCATCACCGACGACGTCCTGAAGGAGACGCTGCACAAGGTCGGGCTCGATCACCTGCGCGACCGGCTGGACGATGTCGATCGCTGGGACCAGATCCTGTCGGGCGGCGAGCAGCAGCGCGTCTCCTTCGCGCGTTCGCTGATCCACAAGCCGCAGTGGATCTTCATGGACGAGGCGACGTCGGCGCTCGACGAGGCCGGCCAGGAAAACGTGATGAAGCTCCTGATCGAGGACCTGCCCGAGACCTCGATCGTGAGCATCGGCCACCGCCCCGGCCTGGAGGTCTTCCATACCCGCGAGCTCAACCTCGAGCCGGGCAAGGGCACCGAGGGCGCCACCCTGCGCAAGATCGCCGGCCGCAAGCGCGCGCTCAAGGAAGTCTACTCGCGCATGTCGGCTGCCAGCCGCGCCGCCTCGCCCGACCCCGGCTTCTGGAAGACCCTGCGCACGCGCGTCGAGAGCGTCGCGAAGAAGAAGCGCTAGCGTCACCTCACCCTGAGGAGCATCGCGGAGCGATGCGTCTCGAAGGGTGGGCAACAAACGCGGTGCTCGTTCCCACCCTTCGAGACGCGGTCCTACGGACCGCTCCTCAGGGTGAGGTGGTTGCCTTGATCTGCTGAACGATGAATAGAACGAAAGGCGGATACGCTTAGACGACGCTTAGAGCACTTCGTGGAAGCCGATCACGACCCGGTCGGGCGTGCGCGCGGCGACGCCCACGAAAGTCGAGGTCTCCAGCCATTTCAGCGACGGCTCCGACGTCTCGAAGCGTGGCGCCGTGCGGAAGCGGTAGCTGTCGAACGGCACGAGCTCGCCCTTCGACATGCGCGCCACGATCTCGGGAGAGGCTACCCGCAGCCCGTCGTTCTGCACATAGACCAGCGCGCCCGACGCGCTGCGGATCGTGTAGCGCGCCACCACCTCGATCGTGCCGTCGCCCCGCACGATCTGCCAGTCGGCGCCGCCCGGCAGTATCTCGCCCTGGAAGCGCGGTCCCTCGGCCGTGCCGCCCAGAATGTCGATGATGCGGCGATGGCCGCGCGCCGTCTGCCCGAGGTCCTGGATCGGCCCCACGATCACGCGCACTGAGAAGGCGAAGGCCAGTTTCGGCGGTGTCGTCAGGTAAATGTCGACGTCGCTCATGACTTCTGCTTCCCAAGAAGATGGTCGGAGATGATGCGCTGCTGGATCTCGCTCGTGCCTTCGAAGATCTTGGTGAGGCGGGCGTCGCGCCAGTAGCGCTCGACGGCGTGCAGCGTCGTGTAGCCCGCGCCGCCGAAGATCTGCAGGGCATCGGACGTGACCCGCTCGGCCATCTCCGAGGCGTGGAACTTCACCATCGCAGCTTCTTTGTCGCAGCGCCGCTTCTGGTCGATCTCGTCGCACACGAAATACATCAGCTGCCGCGACGCCTCGATGTCGGTCGCCATTCGCGCGAGGCGAAAGCGCGTGTTCTGGAAATCGCCGATCGCCTGGCCGAACTGGCGGCGCTCCTGCGCGTAGGCCGTCGCGTCCTCCAGAGCGCCGCGCGCCAGGCCGATCGCGCGCGCGGCGGTATGCGCCCGCGCGCGCTCCAATCCAGCCGAGATGTAGTAGAACGCCTTGCCTTCCTCGCCGATCAGCGCCTCGGCCGGCAGCCGGCAATTGTCGAACGCGAGCTCCCAGGTCTTCCAGCCGAAGTAGCCGATCTTGGGAATGGGCGAGCCCTTCACGCCGGGCGGCAACGTCCCGCGCGGCTTCTCGATCAGGAACGACGAGAGGCCCACGTGCTTGCGCTTTGGATCGGGTGCGTCGGACGTGCGGGCGACCAGCATGATGTAGTCGGCGCCGTCGGCGAAGGTGCACCAGTACTTGTTGCCGTTGATGACCCACGAGTCGCCGTCCTTCTTCGCGCGGCACGAAATGCTGCCGAGGTCGGAGCCGACATTGGGTTCCGACATCGCCGCCGCGCCCAGAAACTCGCCGCGCGCGGCACGCGGCAGGAACACGGCACGCTGCGCCTCGGTCATGCCGCGCCCGGCGCTCAATCCGTTGCCACGCGCGAGGATCGACGCCACGCTCATCCAGGCGCGGGCCAGCTCCTCGGCGACCAGGCAGTATTCGAAGACGCCCAGGCCCAGCCCGCCATACTGCTCGGGAATGACGATGCCGAAATAGCCCATGTCGGCGATCTTCTGGATCAGCTCGCGCGGGATGTCGCCCTTCTCGGGATCGAGCTTGTTGGCGACCGGCAGGACCTCCTTCATGGCGAAGGCCCGCGCCGTCTCCTGGATCATGCGGCGCTCGTCGGTCATGTAGCCCATGGCGTTTCCCCGGTTATTGCGCCAGCATAGTAGCGAATTTGAAGGAGTATCCGAGTGCGTAAGACCGTGGTTGCCGGCGCCGTTCTTTTCCTCTCTGCGATGTCCGCCCAAGTCCCCGCCATCGCACAGGAGTGGCCGTCGGCGCGGCCGATCACCATCACCATGGGTTTCCCGCCGGGCTCGGGCACCGACGTGGTGGCGCGCACGCTGCAGGAGAAGCTCGACAAGGCGCTCGGCCAGCGCATCGTGATCGACTACAAGGCGGGCGCTGGCGGCAACGTCGCCTCCGACGTGGTCGCGAACGCGAGGCCCGACGGCTACACGTTCCTGCTCGGCACCGCGGGTACGCACGGCATCAACGCCACGCTCTACAAGAAGCTCTCCTTCGATGTGGAGAAGGACTTCACGCCGGTCTCGACCCTGGTCGATGTCTCGAACGTGCTGATGATCAATTCGAAGGCGATCGACGCCAGGGATGTGAAGGACTTCATCGCCAAGGTGAAGGCCGCCCCCGGCAAGTACAACTACGCTTCGACCGGCAACGGCGCGGGCACGCATCTCGCCTTCGCCGAATTCAACGCCAAGGCCGGCCTCGACATGGTGCACGTGCCGTACAAGGGCTCGCCCGAGGCCGTGCAGTCGGTGCTGAACGGCGACACCTGCTGCCTGTTCGCCCAGGTGCAGATCGCGATCCCGCAGGCCAACGCGGGCAAGGTCAGGCTGCTGGGCGTCTCGACCAAGAGCCGCGTGCCCGCGATCCCCGACGTGCCGACGGTGGCCGAAGCGGGCCTGCCGGGCTTCGAGAGCTACACCTGGTTCGGCGTCTTCGGGCCCAAGGGCCTCGACCCGGCAATCGCCCATAAAATGAACCTCGCGATCAAGACGGCGCTCGCCGATCCCGACGTGCAGAAGAAGCTGATCGAGCTCGGCAACACGCCACGCTACGAGACGGTCGAGCAGTTCAAGGAGACCGTGCACCGCGACCGGCTGAAGTGGGCCGAGGTGGTGAAGAGCGTCGGCGCCACGATCGAGTGAAGGCGGCAGGAGGAGACGATGAAGCGTGCCTTTCTCGTTCTGGTTCTGGCTGTGCTGGCAATACCGGCGGCAGCGCAGACGCCGGGCTGGCTGACCGATGCGAAGACAGGCTGCAAGATGTGGGTGCGCAGCACCGAGCATCTCAGCGGCTTCACCTGGACGGGCGCCTGCGTCGACGGGCTGGTGAGCGGGCCGGGCGATTTCACCCTGACCCTGAACGGCGCGGTGATCTGGACCGGGACGAACGGCTTCGTGAAGGGCAAGCGCGAGGGTCACGGGATCATCAAGTCCACGGACGGCTACAGCTTCGAATCGGAATACAGGGACGGCGTGCCGGACGGCCACACCGTGGAACGCCTGCCGAGCGGGGACTATTTCGACGGCGAGTTTCACAGCGGCGGACGCAACGGGCCCGGGACCTTCGTCTGGCACGATGGCGCGCGATATGTCGGCAACCTGAAGGACAATTTGAACGACGGGCAGGGCACCTTCACCTTTCCCGACGGCTCCAGCTACACCGGCGAATGGAAAGCGTCGATGCCCGACGGCCAGGGCGTCTATCGCGGGCCGTCCAGCGGCCAGGGCCAGAAGGGCACCTGGTCGGGCAAGTGGCGTGACGGCTGCTTCCTCGATGGCGAAGGGCCGGTTTCGGCCTTCCGCCGCGCCGAGGACTGCGTGGCGAAGAAATAGAAAAACAACGACGGAGGAAACACCATGCGGGGAAGCGACCGGCGCATCCTGACGACCCATGTCGGCAGCCTGCCGCGCAACGCCGAACTGAGCGACCTCCTGATCCGAGACGAGGCAGGCGAGGCGATCGACAGGGCGCTGCTGGCAGAGAAGAGCGCGGCGGCGGTACGGCACGTGGTGGAACGTCAGTCGGCCTCCGGTGTCGACGTCGTGGGCGACGGCGAGCAGCCGCGGGTCGGTTTCCAGACCTATGTGGCGCAGCGCATGAAGGGGTTCGGCGGCGAATCGAAGCGTCCCACGCCGACCGACTACGCCAAGTTCCCGTCCTTTGCCCGGCAGGCGGCGGCGCGGGTGGCCAGGCGCAGCAAGGTGCGCAACGCGCCGCAGGCCGTGGCCGACGTCGTCTACGACGACCTGGGGCCGGCCGAGGAGGAGTGCCGCATGTTCAAGGCCGCGCTCGACGGCCTGGCGCAAAAGCCCGCCGACGCCTTCATGACCGCGGCCTCGCCCGGCATCATCGCCACCACCCTGATGAACGCGCACTACGACAGCCACGAGGCCTATGTCTTCGCGCTCGCCCGCCAGATGAAGAAGGAATACGAGCGCATCGCGCGCGACTTCGTGCTGCAGATCGATGCGCCCGACCTCGCGATGGAACGCACGATCCTGTTCCAGGACAAGAGCGTGGCCGAGTTCCTGAAGATCGCCGAGATGCATGTCGCGGCGATCAACGAGGCCACGAGCAACATCCCGCGCGACCGCATTCGCCTTCACTGCTGCTGGGGCAACTGGGAAGGCCCGCATGTCGACGACGTGCCGATGGCCGAGGTGCTGCCGGTGCTCTATGGCGCCAAGGTGGGCGCGCTCTCGATCGAGTTCGCCAACCCGCGCCACCAGCACGAATACGCGGCGCTGAAGCGCGCGAAGCTGCCGCCCGAGTTCCTGCTGCTGCCCGGCGTGATCGATTCGACGACCAACTATGTCGAGCATCCCGAAGTGGTCGCCAACCGCATCTGCGAGGCGGTCGACGCCGTGGGCGACCGCAGCCGCGTCATCGCGTCGAGCGACTGCGGCTTCGGCACCTTCGCGGGCGACGAGATGGTGGCCGAGGACGTGGTCTGGGCCAAATTGAAGAGCTGCCGCGAGGGGGCGGATATCGCAACCACGCGGCTGTGGGGATAGGTGGTTACCGCCGGGTAACGCATTTAAATACGGAAATAAATCGGAAAGCGATTTTCGCTTGGACATCTTGCGAGTATTGCATTATTCGCAACGAATGTCTATATAGGCGGTCGAAAGGAGTTCGACATGCCAAGATTCAAGACGGGCGACGCGCCCGGCCCCGGCCGGCCGCCCGGCCTGCGCAACAGGACCAACCAACTGCTCGACAAGATCGCGGGCGAGGGCACCGAGCGAGTGATCCGCACCGTCCAGGAGAAGGGCGACATGTACGCGGCCGCCCTCATGCTGGCGCGCACCTGGCCGCGCCGCCGCGGCCGGCCGGTCCAGATCGACCTGCCGTCGGCCGCGGACACCGGCGGCCTGGTCGCGGCACAGGCCGCCGTGATCGCGGCCATGGCCCGGGGCGAGATCTCGCCCGACGAAGCACACTTGATCGCCAGCGTGCTCGAACAGCAGCGCCGCGCGATCGAAACCAATGACCACGAACAGCGCCTGCAGGAACTCGAGGAGGAAGCGCGCACGCGCGGCAATGCCTCCCCCTCGGCTTCCGTCGGCTTCCCGTGACCGGTGCCGGTCATGGCCGGCGCCTGCGGACCCTGGTCCGCAAGAACGCCCCGCCGCCGCGCAACGAGTGGATGGAAGCCCTCTACGAGAACGCCCGCGTGGAAGATGCCGTGCGGGCGATGGTCGCATTCGCCCTGCATCTGGCCGGGACGGACAAACTCCCGTCCCTGGTGCCGACGGGCGGTGGCAACGCACCGCTGCACGTCTCCGACCCGCCGCCGCGTCAGCCGCCGCTTGGTCAGAAGCCGCGCTGGACCAAGGACAACCGTCCGGGCCCGCACGACGTCCTCACCTGGGAGGAGGCGATGCAGGTGCCGTGGTACGACCCGTTGGCGGAGGAGGAGGGCTAGGGTCGGTAGATCGCGCGATTGAAAATCGCAGCGTCGGTGGTTCGACTCCGTGCCGGTCCAAGTATGCCACGGATTAACGACGGAGCCGGCCCGAGCTTCGGCGCGGCCTGATCTCCGTGGGCGCGCGTCCGTAGACTTCCGCGAACACCGCGTTGAAGCGCCGGAGACTGCCGAAGCCGGCGAGAACGGCTATTTCCGTCATCGACTTGTCGGTCTCGTCGATCAGCCGCTTGGCGCGTTGAACGCGCGCCGTGCGTGCGACCGCGCTGGGACTGGCCTTCAGGTGGCGGGCGAACAGGCGATCGAGCTGGCGGCGGCCCATGCCGAGCCGCCCGGCGAGTGTCTCGACCGACGCTCCCTTCTCGTCGAGCGCGCCCTCCTCGACGATCAGCCGTACCGCGCGCGCGACTGTTGCGCGGCTTCCGATCCAGGCACTGGAAAAGGGCGCGGTCTCGGGACGGCAGCGCAGACACGGCCGGAATCCCGCCATTTCCGCCGCCGCCGCGGACGGAAAGAACTGGACGTTCGCCGACCGTGCCGGGCGAACCGGGCAGACCGGTCGACAATAAATGCCGGTGGTCCGGACGCCGGTGAAAAACCGGCCATCGTAGCGGGGATCGCGCGCGACGCGCGCGCGCTCGCATTCCATATCGTCCAGCGCCATCGCAGCCGATCATACCACGCGGCACGGACGCCCCTGGAGAGTCATCAAGGGATGGAGTCCGATTCCGGCCAGCAATGGTCCAGCGCTCACGTTATCTCCGGGCTCCTCGACTGTAGGGACCTTTGATGAGCGACATTATCCTGCACCACTACGACATCTCTCCCTATTCGGAGAAAGTGCGCCTCGGGCTTGGCCTCAAGGGCCTTGCCTGGGCATCGGTCAAGCTTCCCGAAATCATGCCGAAGCCGAATCTGACGGCGCTGACGGGGGGCTATCGCAAGACGCCGGTCCTGCAGATTGGCGCGGACATCTATTGCGACAGCCAGTTGATCATGCGCGAACTCGAGCGCCGGTATCCTGCGCCGAGCTTTTATCCCGCCGGCCAGGGTGCCGCCGATGCGCTTGCCTGGTGGGCCGAGAAGACAACCTTCAGCCCGGCTGTCGGCATCCTGTTGGCGAAGAAACCCGAGGTGTTGCCCCAAGGATTTCTCGAAGACCGGGCCAAATTCTCCGGCCGCACCGTCGATCCCTTCGCGATCAAGGCGGCGCTGCCCAATCTGCTCGACCAGCTGCGCGCGCATTTCGATTGGCTGGACCAGATGCTCGCCGATGGGCGCCAATTCCTGCAAGGCTCTGCCGCCGGACTCGCCGATCTCGCCGCCTATCATCCGGTCTGGTTCTTGCGACTGAATCTCGGATCGTCGGCTGCGCCGCTCGACGGCTTTCCGAGGCTCGTGGCCTGGGCCGAGCGCCTCGCGGCCATCGGCCATGGCAGGCCACGCCAATTGAGCGCGCAACAAGCGCTCGACGTGGCCAGGGAGGCCACATCGATCGCCAAGGCGACCGTCGATCCGCAGGACCCCGTCGGCCGCAAGCCCGGCCAGACCGTCAGCGTCACGCCGGACGACACCGGCCGCGACCCCGTTGTCGGTGAACTTGTGGCGTCGGACGTCCATGAGATCGTGATCCGACGCAGCGATCGCGAGATCGGCGAGGTTTGCGTGCATTTTCCGCGCGCCGGCTTCGTGGTTGCACCGGCATAACAACTCGGGCGCCCAGCGACGGCGCCGGCGATGGAGTCCCGTCCCGGCGAGCAGCGCTGCGACGGCCTCGCTATATCCGTCGCGTTCCGGAGGACCAGAATGAGACGCACTGAGATCATAAATGTTGGCGCGGCGCGTCTCGAATGCGCCGTTAGCGGATCGGGCGATCCTCTTGTCGTGCTCGCCAACGCTGGATGCGGCACGGGCTATCTCGAAAGTTTTGGTGAGCGAATCGCTGGAGCGCAGATCATCGCCATCAACATGCGAGGTGTGGGAGCAAGCCGAGGGCCGCTGGAAAACGCGACCCTTCACGATCTCGCGGCAGATGTTGCCGGAGTTCTCGAGGCGCTCCAGTGCGGCCCCGTTCACGTGCTGGGTCACGCCTTCGGCAATCGCGTCGCCCGCTGCCTGGCGGCCGACCATCCTGCGATGGTGCGCAGCGTTATCCTTGTCGCGGCGGGCGGCTTGATCGGCCCTTCGACACCGTTGGGTTCTGCGTTTAGGGACGCTCCGCCGACCAGACTGACGGGGCCGGAATGCATCGCGCTCGGCGCACGATGGTTGTCTCCGGCCTCCGATCCAGAGATCCTGGCATCAGTCGACTGCTGGCCGCAGGTGCATATCGCTCACCTAGCGACCAGCGGGCGCGTACCGCGGGACGAATGGTGGACGGGCGGCCGCGCTCCGCTCCTGGTGATCCAGGGTCTCGACGATGTCGCCGCCCCGCCCGGCAACGGACATGCCCTTCGGGATCAGCTGGGCGAGCGGGTGCAGGTCGTCGATATCGCGCACGCCGGACACTTCGCGCTCGTCGAGCAGCCCGATCGCGTCGCTGCGGCCGTGACCGATTTCATCGCGGAGAGACGATGAACGGTGCCGAGTCTGGAAAGCCTTCGTCCCGTTCACGGGAGTCCAGGAGCGCGCCGGTTAGACTCTTTCAAATCGACCCCTCGTGGTACGACCGCCACTGGTGGGACGATCCTGCGCGCTCCCGGCGCAGCGCCTTCGGATGCTTCCGCCGTATCGTCAGCGCCTGTTCCAAATGGTGGGATCGTTGCCGAGAAGCGCTGTTCTGAGCCTTCGCGTCACGCCGCCGCCGGAGCCCTGCGCACCAGCGTCCACCAGCCCGCCAGCCCCACGATGCCGGTCGCGGCGATGCCGACCCCGATGCTCCACTGCGTGGTGTGCGACATGTAGCCGACGAGCAGCGTGAGCAGCGCGGCCGAGATCATCTGCACGAAGCCCAGCAGCGCCGAGGCCGCGCCGACGCGGTTGGCAGGCACCGAGGCCAGCGCGTTGGCCATCGCGTTGGGCATGTTGAGGCCGTTGCCCCAGCCCATCAGCATCAGCGGCACGATCAGCGCGAGCGGCGTGACGAAGCCCAGCGCGGCCGTCGCCATCATCGCCACCGCGCCCAGGGTGAGGATGCCCTGGCCGATCGGGATCAGGAGCAGGCTCGGCACCCGGCGCTGCAGGCGGTTGGAGACCAGGCTGCCGAGGATGAAGTTGCCCGCCCAGGCGAGCGTGAACCACCCGAACACTTCCGCCGGCACGCCCATCACCTGGATCAGCAGGATGGGCCCGCCGGCGAAGAACACGTTGAAGCCGGCGGAGGCGCAGGTGGCCGCGATCATGAGGCCCACGAACCGGCGCTCGCGCAGCACCACGCGGAAGCCGTCGACATAGTCGCGCGCCACGCTCACCGTGCGCGGTGCTGCTTTCGGCGCGGTCTCCGCGAGCATGTGCCAGACGGCCGCCAGCACGGCGAGGCCGACGGCGGCCGTGAACCAGAACGTGCTCTGCCAGCCGAAGATGCCCAGCAGCTGGCCGCCCAGCAGCGGCGCCAACGCCGGCGCCAGCGCCATGGCCGACGCCATGTAGCCCATCGATCGCATCGCCTCCGGACCGGTGCGGCTGTCGCGCACGATGGCGCGGCCCAGCACCACGCTGCCGCAGGCGCCGCATGCCTGGAGGAGGCGTGCGGCGATCATGGTCTCGATCGTCGGGCTGAGGGCGCAGCAGAGGCTTCCGATCGTGAACACGACCAGGCTGCCCAGCAGGACCGGCCGCCGGCCCAGGCTGTCCGAGAGCGGACCCACCGCGAGTTGCGCGAAGGCGAACGCGAGCAGATAGGCCGACAGGGTCAGCTGGGCCGTGCCATAGGCGACATCGAAGCGGCGCGCGATGGTCGGCAGCGACGGCAGGAAGATCGTCAGCGCCATCTGCGAGGACACTGTCGCGCTCATCAGCAGCCAGATCGGCGGTTTCGTCGTACGCATGCGCGGCGGTTTCAGGTGTCCGGGGAGGGCGGAGGCCGGCGTTCATAGCAGCGTTCGGCGGTGCGGGGCAGTGCCGACTTCGCCGGCTGTCCTTCAGGGTGTCCGGCGCCTCGCTGCCTCCGCCGCTTCCCGCTCCTCCAGCGTCTCCAGCGAGCCGAGCAATGTCCCGACCCGGTGCGCCGAGGACAGCCACTCCGCGGCGCGCGGGTAATTGTCGACCAGCCAGTTGAACGCGCCCTGCACCGCGACGAAGGCCGCGGCTGCCTGCGTGACTTCGCCCAGCGACATCAGACCCGCGACATACTTGGGCGTGCACAGGATCAGGCCGATGATCGGCGCCACCAGGTAGTTGGTGTTCGAGACCAGCGTCGTGCGCATGTACTGGCCGCACAGACGCTTCCACTGATAAATGACCGCCGCCAGCGCCTCGCCCAGGATGCCGGCATCCTCGGGATGCGGCGCGAGCGTCGCGCGCGTGTTGACCCGCGCCACGACATACTTGAAGTCGGCCTCCGCCTGGTTCTTGCGCTCGATGACGTCGACCATGTTGCGCGCGAAGACCAGCACGCCCAGGGTCGTGAAGCCGGCATAGAGCATCGAGGCGATCACCAGATAGCCCGGGATCGCGACTTTGGTCCCGCCGATATCGAGCTTGAGGGAGTCGCCCAGGTTCCACAGCACCGTCACGAAGGTGGCCGCCGTCAGCACCGACGTCAGCAGGCCGACGCAGAGGTCGATCGGCGCTTCGGTCGCGATGCGCACATCCTCGGTGATGCGGTACTCCGCGTTCTGGCGCTGGCCGTTCACGAAACCCACGCGCTGATAATGCTGGTCGGCCAGCCAGGTGCCGATCAGCCCGCCGGTCAGCCAGTTGCGCCACCGGCGCTGGAACGTCATGCGCGCCCACACCGCCGTGACGGCAAGCGCGACGCTGGCCGCCACCAGCAGCGCGAGCATGCGGGTCTCGTTCCAGATCTCGCCCCCGGCGCGCGCGCCCAGCGCATTGAAGAAGTCGCGGGTCCAGAGGTTGAGGCGGTACTGCATCAGCAGCTGCAGCACGACGATGACCGCCAGCAGGCCGATCAGGCTGCCGCCGTTCAGGCTGAACCAGTAGCCGCGCCCGGTGTGCCAGAAGCGGCGAAAAGCGTCGGGGGCGACCGGCGGGTCCACCGCCGCGGGAGGAGGAGCGTCGGTCATCGGCGCAGGATCTCGTTCGCGAGGTTCATCAGCCCGAACACCGCGGGATTGGGATGCACGATCACCGCGGTCGGGATGCGCGCGAGATAGGGCCTCAGCCGGCCCTTGGCCTCGAACGCCGCCCGGAACCGCGAACGCGCGACGTGATCGATGAAGCGCGGCACGATTCCGCCGCCGATGAAGACGCCGCCCTGCGCGCCGAAGGTGAGCGCACAGTCGCCCGCGACGGCGCCGAGCAGCGCGCAGAAAGTGTCGACGGCGGCGCGCGACCATTTGCCTTCGTCACCCTGGCCGCCGAAGGCGCGCGCCGTCACCTGCGCGGCCTCGACCGGCGCCACCTCTTTGCCGTCGAGCAGCGCGATCGCCCGATAGAGCCTCACCAGGCCCGCGCCGGACAGCACGTGTTCGGCCGAGACATGCTCATGGCTGCGCCGCAGGACGGCGATGATCCGGTCGGTCTCGGCGTCGATGCCGGCCAGCGAGGCATGACCGCCTTCGCTGGTGACGACGCTGAGGCCGGCCGGCCCCGACAGCAGGCAGGCCATGCCCAGCCCCGTGCCGGGAGAAAGGAGAAGCTGCGGCGCGCCCGGCAGCGGCCGGTTCGTGTCGTGGCCGATCGCCCGCGTCTGCGCCCGCGGCAGGTGGGGCAGGCCGGCCGCCACCGCCTCGAGATCGTTGACCAGCCGCACCCACGGCCAGCCGAAGGCGTGCGCGATCTCCGATTCGTCGAGGATCCAGGCCGCGTTGGTGAGGGCGCAGCGCCCGCCCTGCACCGTGCCCGCCGCCGCCAGGAAGGCGCCGTCCAATGAGGTCCGATGGGATTGGCGCGCCAGCACGTCGCGGATCGCCTCGATCGGCGTGCGGTGCGCCGCCACCTCGACCGTCGTGGTCGGTCCCACGATGCCGTCGCGCGAGATCGCGAAGCTGGCATAGGTGCCGCCGATATCGGCCAGCAGGAGGTTCGTCATCCGGTAACGATACAACACCCTCTCCAGATGTATATCCTGCGTCGCGCGGGGCTGCCGGGCCTGTTACAGGGGATCGATGGAGGATTTCTGGATCACGCTCGGGTCGGGCGAGTTCGTGCGCATCGTCGCGCTCTCGCTGGGCGTGAGCCTGTCGGCGACGACCGTTGCGATCGTGCTCGGACTGCCGCTGGGCGCGGCGCTGGCGGTGTTCCGCTTTCCCGGCAGGCGCGCGCTGATCGTGATCGTCAACGCGCTGCTCGGGCTGCCGCCGGTCGTGGTGGGCCTGGCGCTCTATCTCCTGCTTTCGTACTCGGGGCCGCTCGGCATGCTGCGCCTCTTGTTCACGCCGGGCGCGATGGTGCTGGCGCAGGCCGTGCTCGCGACGCCGATCGTGACGGCGCTGGTGCATCGCGCGGTGGCCGATCTGTGGGTCGAGTACGGCGGCGCGTTGCAGGTCGACGGCGCGACGCGGCTGCGCGCCATCCCGTCGCTGCTGGCGATGGGGCGGCTGCGCGTGCTGACGGCGGGGCTTGCCGGCTTCGGCCGCACGATCTCCGAAGTCGGCGCCATCCTCGTGGTCGGCGGCAACATCGCGGGCTATACCCGCACCATGACGACGGCCATCGCGCTCGAGACCAGCAAGGGCAATCTGTCGCTGGCGCTGGGATTGGGCTTCGTCCTGATCGGGATCAGCGTTGCGGTGAGTGCGACCGTGTTCACCCTGGCGGCGGAGGAGAAACGATGACGCGGATTCTGATGGCCCTGATGGCGGCCGCGCTCGCCATGGCGGGCGGCGGTTCACGCGCCCAGTCGCCTCCCCAGTCAATCGTGCTCGCATCGACGACGTCGCTGCAGGACTCCGGCCTGCTCGATGCGATCCTGCCGAAATTTACCGCCGAGACCGGCATCACCGTGCGCGTCATCGCCCAGGGCACCGGCCAGGCGCTCGCGACCGCGGCGCGCGGCGATGCCGACATCGTACTGGTCCACGATCCAGAAGCCGAGGACAAGTTCATCGCCGAGGGACACGGCGGCGAGCGGCGGCAGATCGCGTGGAACGACTTCGTGATCGTGGGACCCGCGGGCGATCCCGCGCATGTCGCGGGCAGCCACGACGTGCTGGCGGCGTTGCGTGCCATCGCGGCCGCACGCGCGCCGTTCGTGTCGCGCGGTGACAAGAGCGGCACCGATGCGCTGGAGAAGCGGCTGTGGCGTGCGGTCGGCCGCCAGCCGTCGCTGGCGGGTGGCGACGACTGGTACCGCGACATCGGCGGCGGCATGGGCGCGGCGCTGAACGCGGCGGCCGGCATGAACGCCTACACGCTCTCCGATCGCGGCACGTGGCTCAGCTTCGCGAACAAGGCCTCGCTCAAGATCGCGATCGAGGGCGATCCCGGCCTGCTCAACCGCTACGACGTGATCCTGCTCGATGCGAAGAAGCATCCCGAGGCCAGGCAGGAACCGGCGCGGCGCCTGCGCGACTGGCTGGTGTCCAGTACGGGACAGTCGGCGATAGGCGCGTACACGAAGCAGGGGCAGACGCTGTTCAACCCCTCCGCGGCGGCACCGAAGTAAATATAAGTCTTGTGCCTGGCGCGATTGAGCCTATGTCATCATCGATGACATGGAAATTGGTACTGACCGACGACGAAGTGACCGTTCTGCGCGCGCTGGACGGTAAACCGCTGGGCAAACAGCCGAACTCCGAAGTGGAAGCCCGCCTGCTGCAGCTGGAGCTCGCCGGCCAGAACGACGCCGGCGGCCTCTACCGCACCGCCTATGGCGATCTACGGCTCCACCTCGCCAAATGAAAAAGCCCATGGAAGAACAGCCCGACATCGCCACCGGCATCGCCACGGCGAAGGGCGAGATTGAGGTCGCCCGCAAGGCCGCGATGACGGCCACCGACAAGTACGCCGACTCGGTGACCAAGAACCATCCCGGCCTGCTGGTGCGGTTCAACTACTCGGTCTGGTCCGCGCCATCGTCGGACGCCAACGCCCAGAAATTCCACGCCGCGCTCAAGATGAAAGAGCAGGCGGAGGCAACTCTCCGCGAGCTGCGCGGCAAGTTCAAGGCCGCGACCGGCGCCGACTTCGACGGCTGACGGCTGCCGCCTAGGCGGCCGCGTCCTCCCGGACCATCGCCGCGCCTTTTTCGCCGATCATGATGGTGGGCGCATTGGTGTTGCCGGTCGTGAGCGTCGGCATCACCGACGCGTCGACCACGCGTAACCCCTGAATGCCGTGCACTCTGAGGCGCGAGTCGACGACCGCGCGCGGGTCCTCGCCCATCCTGCAGGTGCCAACCGGGTGATAGAGCGTGCTGCCGGTGCGGCGCGCGTAATCGAGCACGTCCTTGTCGCTCTGCACGCCCGGACCGGGGGCGATCTCGCTGGTGCTGTGCTGGCGCAGCGCCGGCGTGTCGAAGATCCGGCGCACGTGGCGGAAGCCGCCCAGCATGGCGAGCTCGTCGGTGTGCGTGGAGAGATAGTTCGGCTTGATGTGCGGCCGTGCGAACGGATCGGCGGACGCCGCCATGATCGTGCCGCGGCTGTCGGGCTTCACGACGCAGACCACGCAGGTCATGCCGGGCTTGTCGTCGAGCGTGCCCGCGCGCGCGCCGGTGCTGGCGGGCTGGAACAGCAGCTGCAGGTCGGGCGAAGCCAGGCCCTCGCGGCTGTCGCAGAAGACCTGCGCGGTGGTGACGCCCCAGGTGAGCGCGCCCCGGCCGGTCAGGAAGAACTTCACGATCTCGGGCAGCACCCGCGGGAAGCGCGCCACCTCGTTCACGGTCTCGGCGTCGCGCACGCGGTGGGTGACGCGGATGATGTAGTGGTCGATCAGGTTCGAGCCGACGCCGGGCAGGTCGTGCACCACGGGGATGCCCAGCGACTGCAGGTGCGCGGCGGGACCGATGCCCGAGATCTGCAGGATGTGCGGTGAGTTCACCGCGCCGCCGCAGACGATCACCTCGCGGTTGGCGCGCACGGTCGTCGTGTTGCCGCCGCGGATGAACTCGACGCCGATGCAACGCTTGCCCTCGAAGATCAGCTTGCCGCCCTGTGCCTCGGTCTCGATCCTGAGGTTCGGGCGCTTGCGGGCTTCGCGCAGGTAGGTCTGCGCCGTCGAGCCGCGCCACTGCCCGCGTCGCGTCATCTGCGAATAGCCCACGCCCTCGCGCTGGCGGCCATTGAGATCGGGATTGAACGGGAAGCCTGCCTGCTGCGCGCCTTCGACGAAGCGGTGCGTGAGCGGCAGGATGGTACGGTAGTTCTCGACCTTGAGCGGCCCGTCCTGGCCGCGCACCTCGGGGTCGCCGCCCTGCTTGTAGCTTTCCGACTTCTTGAAGTAGGGCAGCACGTCGTCCCAGCTCCAGCCGCGGCAGCCCATCTGCGCCCAACCGTCGAAGTCGGCCGGCGCACCGCGCACATAGAGCATGCCGTTGATCGACGAGGAGCCGCCCAGCGTCCGGCCGCGCGGCCATTCGATGCGGCGCTCGCCCGAGACCTTCTCGGGTTCGGTCGTGTAGTTCCAGTTGACCAGCGGATTGCGGATCAGCGCGCGCATGCCGGCCGGGATATGGATCATCGGGTGCCAGTCGCTGGGTCCTGCCTCGAGCAGGATGACCGATGCACCCGTTTCCGACAGACGAGATGCCACCGTGCATCCCGCCGAGCCCGCGCCGACCACGACAAAATCCGCCTGCATGACGTTCCCCTCAGAGCGTTCCGGCTCGCTTGTCCCGGGGCACGAAATAGTTCGTGGGCGCGAGTTCCGGATCCTCGAGATTGAACATGTTCTCGACGTGATGCGCCACGTCGGCGTTGAACAGGCTATGCGAAATTGCCTGAATGAGTCGCGGCGAGCCGATGAACAGCCCCGGGATGTCGCCGGCCAGCGCGCCCTGGCTCAGGATGCTGCCCCAGTTGAAGAGATGGATGTTGGAGAGCAGCGGCGTGCGGCCTGCCACTTTCTCCGTCAGCTCGAAACCCGGCCCGAGATAGGGATAGAGCGCGGCCTCTGGATTGGCCATGGCTTCGTCGGCCGGGCGCGTATCGTCCCATAGCTTGATGTTCGAGGCGAAGGCCGCGATCTCGCCGCGATGGGCGATGTCGACATCGAAGCCCGTGCCGAACATCACCGCGTCGAAGCGCTCGATGGCCTTGGCCGTTTTCACCGTGACGCCCGACTCCTCGACGATCACGTCGAGCCACGGTTCGGCGAAATGGAAGGAGAAGCCCCGCTGCTTCTGTACGCGCAGCACCGACTCGTGCGGTGGCGGCGAGCCCGCGGCCAACAGGTACGTATAGATCTTCCAGCGCCAGTCGTCGGACAGCGTGCCCAGGCCGCGCTGGAAGCCGGGGAAGGAGACGCCCTTCGACTTGTTGACCTGCGGAAGGTGCGGGCGGCGGGCGTAGCAGATCACCTCGCGCGCGCCGGCCTCGAGAGCCGTGGCGGTATTGTCGACCGCGGTGGCCAGAACGCCCAGCACGCCGATGCGTTTGCCCACGAACTTCGTGAAGTCGATCTCGCCCAGCGTATGGAAGACCTTGCCCTCGTTCTTCGGCGCCGCCGGATCGAAGGAAGGGAAAGACGGCCACTTGAAGCCGCCGGAGCCCGCGCGGCCATTGGCCAGCACCAGGTGGCGCAGATGGACGATCTCGCCGGTCGACAGCGTCGCCTTCAGCAGGTCGCCGGCCGGCTCGACGTGATCGAGTCCGACATTGTTCTCGACCGGCAGGTCGACGACTTTGCGAACCCAAAGCAAGTAGTCGAGCCAGTCGAGGCGCGCGATCTTGTAGAGGTTCTCCCAGCCGTCCAAGCCGTGCCGCGCCTCGTACCAGGCGCGGAAGGTGAGGGAGGGCACGCCGAGATCGGGGCCGGTGAGGTGCTTGGGCGAGCGCAGGATCGGCATGCGCGCCGTGGTGTTCCACGGGCCTTCCTTGCCGTGCGGCGCGCGCTCGATCACCCGGATGTTGCGAATGCCCTCGCGCAGCAAATTCCAGCCCGCGGTCTGACCGCACATGCCCGCGCCCACGACCAGCACGTCGAGCACCCGTTTGCCGTCGGGGCCCGTGTGCTCGGGCACCCAGTTCGCGGCGGGATAGTTCAGCCGCGCCAGATCGTGGCGCGCGATCCGCTCCGCAGCTTCCAAACCGGTTACGCCCTCGACAAGATCAGCCATGCCATGCTTCTAGCAGGGGAACAGCGAGGGAGAAATGCCATGCGCGGACGCCAGGTTTTGATGCAGACGTTGATCAACCACGGCGTCGACCGCATCTTCGGCAATCCCGGCACGACCGAGAGCCCGCTGCTCGACTCGCTGCCCGACTATCCCTCGATCGAGTACATCGTGCACCTGCATGAGGGCGTGGCGGTGGGCGCCGCGAGCTTCTATGGCCAGGCGTCGGGCAAGACGGCCTTCGTGAACCTGCACGTGGCGCCGGGCCTCGGCAATGCGGTCGGCATGATCTACGGCGCCCTCAAGAACAACACGCCCATGGTGGTGACGGCGGGCCAGCAGGACACGCGCATGCGCCTGCGCGATCCGGTGCTGGGGCATGACCTCGCGGCCATCGCCGCGCCCGTCACCAAGTGGAGCGTGCAGGTCGAGCGCGCCGACGAGCTTGGCCCGATCCTGCAGCGCGCCTTCAAGATCGCCAACGAAGCGCCGGCCGGACCGGTGTTCGTTGCCCTGCCCATCGACGTGATGGAGCAGGAGACTGCCGTCGCGCCGGCCAAGCCCGCGACGATCTTCCCGAAGGCCGCACCCGATCCGGCCGGCATCGACGCGATGGTGAAGCTGATTGCCGCCGCCCGTTCGCCCGCCATCGTCGCGAGCGACGACGTCGCGCGGGCCGGTGCCGACAAGACCTTGCTGAAGATCGCGGAGAAGATCGGCGCGTCGGTCTGGCAGGAAGGCCTGCGTGGGCAGAATTCCTTCCCGACCGACCATGCCGCCTATCGCGGCACGCTCGCCTTCGAGGCGCCGGGCATCGCCAAGCAGCTTTCGGGCAACGATCTCGTGCTGATGGTGGGCGGTCCGTTCTTCGAGGAAGTCTGGTACGGGCCGGGCTCGCCGTTCGCTCCCGGCACGAAGGTGTTGCAGATCGAGGCCGCGCCAGCGCGCCTCGCCTACAATTTCACGCTCGACGCCGGCGTCGTGGCCGACGTCGGCAAGGCGCTCGCGGCACTCGAGGCTGCGCTGCCCAAGATCGACGGCGCGGCCAAGCGCAATGACGCGCTGAAGGCCCAGAAGGACTCCGAGGACGCCGCGCAGAAGGCGCGCGTGGAGAAGGCGTGGTCCCGCACGCCGACGTCGATGGCGCGCTGCATGGCAGAGCTCAAGGCGGGCTCCCCTGAGGATGTCGTGATCGTCGACGAGACGATCACGGCCAATCTGGATCTCTTCAAGACGTTCATGTTCGCCGGGCCCGGCGACTACTACTCGGGCCGCGGCGGCGGCATTGGGCAGGGACTGGCCGGCGCGATCGGCGTTGCCGTCGCGCAAAAGAAGCGCCCGATCCTCTGCATCTCGGGTGACGGCTCGTCGATGTACTCGATCCAGGCGTTGTGGACGGCGGCGCATCACGAGCTGCCGATCGTGTTCGTGATCCTCGCGAACCGCGAGTATCGCGTGCTGAAACACAATATCGACGCCTATCGCCAGAAGTTCGAGGTGAAGTCGAACAAGCCCTACCAGCACATGGATTTGACAGGCCCGGTGATGGGCTTCGTCGATCTCGCCCGCGGCATGGGCGTCGCCGGCACGCACGTCGCCAAGGCCGACGACATCCAGATGACTCCAAGCCAACGACCACCGTCAACATGACCTACCTGGTCGGATCGCGCCATGAAAATTACGGCG
>CAIWTJ010000058.1 GCA_903915535.1 Enhydrobacter aerosaccus | reverse complement strand
TCGCTCGGAATCATGAGCGAGCCGGAGGCTCGCGGTCCGGAAGAGTTAAGACCCTACTTCTTCTTGTCCATCCCGCGCGGGTCGCCGGCCTTGCCCTTTTCCTCGGCCTGCTTCAGCTGCGCGGCCTCGGGCGAATCCATCGACTTCACGGCATCCTTCGCCGCCTTGTCGACCTTGCCGTCCTTGATGAACTTTTCGGTGCGGTCGTTGTAGTCCTTGGTGCCGCTGTAGCTACCTTCGCCCTCGATGCGGCTCTTGTCGTCTGCCATGGGAACTCCTGTGCGTTGCTGTCGGGATAGAACGCACGGAGGCCGGCGAGGTTACGGCTATTTCGGGATCAATCCCGCCTGCCGGTAGTAGGCCAATACGCCGGGATGCAGCAGATTTGGGTCGGTGACCGCGGCCAAAGTGTTCTTCGCCGTGGTGTCGGCGGTCTGCGGCGACGGCTTCCCCTCCGCCGCGTGCAGCGCCTTGGCAACGCGCGCAACGACGGCCGGATCGAGGCCGGGCCGCACCATCACGAAGCTCCAGGAGCCCACCGAGACGATCGGCTCCTTTTGGCCGGGGAAGCTGCCGCCAGCTTGGGTGATGGTCTTGAGGAAATTGTGCCTGGCGAGCACGCGCGCGCGTTCGTCGGCGCTGGGCACGATGAAGCGGCCGCCCTTCTGGCTCGAGGTCACCGCGACGAAGCCCGGCCAGCCCGAGCCGCCGCCCCATAGCGCCGCGACGCGTCCGTCGAGCACCATCGCCGGACCGTCGCCCGCGCGCTCGAGATAGACCGGCTCGAAATCCTTGGCGGCGTCGAGGCCGACGCCATCCATCACGTAGCGGCCCAGGATGACGAGGCCCGAGCCCGCCGCACCCCAGGCGATCTTCTTGCCCTTGAGATCTGCGATGCCTTTGTAGGGACTGTCGGCGCGCACGACGAACATGCCGGCGGTCGGATAGATCGCAGTCAGGATATTGAGTTTCGCCGGCGCGCGGCCGATGCCGGCCAGCGCCTCGTGCACGACCTCGCCTTGGACCAGCGCGAGGTCCAGCGTGCCCGCTTCGAGGCGCGGCACGTTCTCGGTGCTACCCTTGGTGTTGACCGGCACGATCTCGAGGGCGGGATCCTGCGCCTTCACCGCGGCGATGAAGGCGTCGCCATAGACCGGGAAGCCGCCGCCCGGCGTCGCGGTGCCGAGGGTGATTTTCAAGGTCTGCGCGGAAGCCGACGAAGCCATCACGGCGCCTCCTGCGGCAAGAATGGTGCGGCGGCCTATTGTCATGTTAGTGCTGCCTCAGGTCAGTGCTGGCCCGCGCAGCGATGGACCTCGATCGTGACGTGGCTCAGCCCTTCGATGTGTTCGAGCCGTTCCTTGTAGTGCTCGACCGGCGCCGGATCGTCGGCGACCAGCGACACGATCGCGGCATTATGGCCGGGGCCGAGGCGCCAGACGTGAAGATCGGCGATGCGGTCGTGGCCGATCTCGAGCTTGCCCCGGATGGCCTCGGCCAACACGCGGTTGGGCGCGGCGTCGAGCAACACGGCGCCCGCGTCGCGGATCAGCCCCCACGCCCAGCGCGCGATCACGACGGCACCGACGATACCGATCAACGGGTCGAGGAACGTCCAGCCATAGAAGCGCGCAGCCAGCAGGCCCGCGATCGCCAGCACCGACGTCAGCGCGTCGGCCAGCACATGCCAGTAGGCTGCCCGCAGATTGTGATCGTGATGGTGGTGGTGGTGATCGTCGTGATCATCATGGTCGTGATCGTGCCCATGATCGTGATGATGTTCGCCGCCCAGCAGCCAGGCGCTCACCAGATTGACGCCGAGGCCGACCACGGCGATGGCGATCGCCTCGTCGTAATGGATTGGCACCGGCTGAAGCAGCCGCACGGCGGACTCGTAGCCGATCGCCAGCGCGATCAACGCCAGCACGATGGCGCTGGTGAAGCCGGCGAGGTCGCCCAGCTTCCCGGTGCCGAAGGCGAAGCGCGGATCGCGGGCATGGTTGCGCGCGAAGCGGTAGGCGAAGGCCGCGATCGCGAGCGCACCGGCATGCGTCGACATGTGCCAGCCGTCCGCCAGCAGGGCCATCGAGCCGAAGATCGAGCCGCCGGCGATCTCGACCACCATCATCGCGGCGGTGAGGCCGACGACCAGCCAGGTACGCTTTTCGTTGCGATCGTGCGCCGCGCCGAGGAACACATGTTCATGGCGCCATCCGTCGAGCGTATGGCTGTGCATGGGGCCTATTCCTTTTTCTGGAAGTAAGGTTCGACCTTGCCCTTGAGCTTGATGGTGAGCGGGTTGCCCTTGCGGTCCACGGTCTTGCCGACCGCAACCCGGATCCAGCCTTCGCTGAGGCAGTACTCCTCGACGTTGGTCTTCTCCTCGCCGTCGAACTTGATGCCGATGCCCTTGGCAAGCAGCGCCTCGTCGTAGTGCGGGCTCTTGGGGTTGGTGGAAAGGCGGTCGGGGAAATCGGTGCTGTCGGTCATGACGGCGTTATGGCGGCTCCCCCGCGCACCTGCAAGAGCGGCCTAGGACAGCCCCAACGCGAGGAAAAGAACCACACCCGCCAGCGAACTGGCCAGCAGCACGGGGATCATCCCGAACTTGAAACGGAAGATCGCGATCGCCGCCACGACCGAGATCGCGAGCGACGGAATGTCGACCGACGCCAGCACCGGTACGTCGACCGACAGCCCGAGCCAGCGCACCGGCGTCAGCTTGGCGAACAGCACGTGCAGGGCGAACCACACCGCGAGGTTCAGAATCACGCCGACCACCGCCGCGGTGATCGCGCCCAGCGCGGCGCTCAGCGCCGTGTTGGACCGCAACGCTTCCACGAAGGGGGCGCCGAAGAAGATCCAGAGGAAGCAGGGCGTGAAGGTGACCCACGTTGTCAGCAGGCCGCCCAAAGTTGCGGCGAGAAGCGGCGACATCGAACCGGGATCGCGCCAGGCGGCGAGGAAGCCCACGAACTGCGTCACCATGATCAGCGGACCGGGCGTGGTCTCGGCCATGCCGAGCCCGTCCAGCATCTGGCCCGCCGTCACCCAGTGATAATTCTCGACCGCCTGCTGCGCCATGTAGGCCAGGACGGCATAGGCGCCGCCGAAGGTCACGACCGCGAGCTTGCTGAAGAACAGCGCGATCTGCGTGAACACGTTGCCGCCGCCCAGACCGAAGTAGGGCGCCGCCACCGGTACCAGCCACAGCAGCAGGAAGATCGCCGTGATGCCGAGCGACCAGCGCACGTTCGGCCGGGCATGCTCGGGCGTCTCCTCGCCCAGCAGCGAGTCGGCGTCGGCCAATTGCTTGCCGCCTGCCTTGCCGTGTCCGCCGCCACCCAGGAATGCCGGCACGCCCATCTTGCCGCCGACATAACCGATCAGGCCCGCGCCGAGGACGATGATCGGGAACGGCACGTCGAAGAAGAACAGCGCCAGGAACGCCGCAGCGGCCAGGGCGCGCATCGTGTTGTTCTTGAGGGCACGCTTGCCGACGCGCAGCACCGCCTCGACCACGATCACGAGCACGGCAGCCTTCAGGCCGAAGAACAGCCCCTGCACGAGCGGCACCTTGCCCAGCAGCACGTAGATCCAGCTGAGCGCCATGATGGCAAGCAAGCCCGGCAGCACGAACAAGGTGCCGGCCACCAGCCCGCCCTTGGTCTTGTGCATCAGCCAGCCGATGTAGATCGCAAGCTGCTGCGCCTCGGGGCCGGGCAGGAGCGTGCAGTAGTTCAGCGCCTGCAGGAACCGGTTCTCGCCGATCCATTTCTTCTCCTCGACGATGATGCGATGCATCACCGCGATCTGTCCCGCGGGCCCGCCGAAGGAGAGCGCGGCGACGCGGGCCCAGACCCGCATCGCCTCGCCGAAGGAAACGCCGTGCGGTGCGCTCAAGATTTCTTCCCCGCCGCCTTTTTGACGGTGGGTGGCCAGTCGTGGCCTTCGTCCGTCGCGTCGCGGCACCATCGATAAAAGGAATCGTAGAGCGTCATGCCGGCCTCGAGCTGCGCAAGATCGTCAGCATACATGCGCGACAGGCCAAGCGAAGCGGCAAGCAGACCGGCCGATTCGGGCGCCAGTTCGGGACGGCCGGTGTCGGCGCCACGCACAATCAGTGCAAGGCGCTTCAGCGCGTCGGTCTCGAGTCCAAACTCCTCGACCATGACATCGAACGTGCATTGCTCGCCGCGATGGCTCCAGTGGACGCCCGGAAGATCGATGTCGAACGGCGTGGCGCCGAAGCGGTCGGCCACATCCATGACCTCGGCCGGAGCCACGAACAGGAACACCGCGTCGGGATCGACGAAGCGGCGGATCAGCCACGGACACGCGATGCGGTCGACCTTGGGACGCGAGCGCGTCACCCAGAGCGTGCGGCCGCGCGCGTCGCGCTTGGGCAATTTGTCGGCCGGGACCATCGGCAATTTCGCGGCCGCCCATTCGACCACGCCGCCGTCGAGCGAATCGGCGGCGACACCCTGATGACGGAGCCAGGCGGCGACGCCCTGGCTGAGCTTCAGGCCCTTCTTGCAGATCACGACGGCAGGCTTGCCCGCGGTCACGAACTCGGGGCCCCAGGCCGGGACGTCCGCCCAGGCACGCCGCACGGCGCCGGGAATCAGCCGCGGGTTGGCACCGAAGTCTTCTTCGGTGCAGACGTCGATCAGCACCGGGGAATCGGGCCGGCCGATGAGGCGGGAAAGTTTTTCGACGGAGATTGAGTTTGGCGAGGGCATGTGCAGCGTCCTTCAGGAGTGAAACAGGACGCGATGCTTCGGCTGTCGCCTCGTGGGGAGATCGCGATCCCCATCGCCGCTATTTAGGCGGCGATGGGGTCTCGAGTCAATTATTTCGGCGCCATGCGGATCGCGCCGTCGAGGCGGATGGTCTCGCCGTTCAGCATCTGGTTGGCGACGATGCTCATCGCGAGCTGGGCGTATTCCTTGGGGTCGCCGAGACGCGGCGGAAACGGCACCTGCATGCCGAGGCTCTTCTGCGCTTCCTCGGGCAGGCCCATCATCATCGGCGTCAGGAAGAGGCCGGGGGCGATGGTGCAGACGCGGATGCCGAGGCTCGAGAGGTCGCGCGCGATCGGCAGCGTCATGCCGACGACACCGCCCTTCGACGCCGAGTAGGCCGCCTGGCCGATCTGGCCGTCGAAGGCCGCGACCGAAGCGGTGTTGATGATCACGCCGCGCTCGCCGCCCGCCATCGGCTCGCTGCTGCTCATCGCGAACGAGGCGACGCGGATCACGTTGAAGGTGCCGATCAGGTTGACCTGGATCACCTGGCTGAACATCGCGAGATCGTGCGGGCCGGTGCGCGAGATGGTGCGGCCCGAGCGGCCGATGCCGGCGCAGTTCACGACGACGCGCGGCGCGCCCAGCTTCTCGACGACGGTCTTCACCGAGCCCTCGACGCTGGCGCCGTCGGCCACGTTGGTCCTCACGTAGATGCCGCCGATTTCCTTCGCCTTCTTTTCGCCGAGTTCGTCCTGAAGATCGAAGATCGCGACCTTGGCACCGGCTGCGGCCAGCGCCGAGGCGGTGGCGCCACCCAGACCCGATGCACCGCCCGTCACGATGGCGGCCTGACCCTTGACGTCCATTGATATCCTCCGTGGTTGCGCCGCTTTTAGCATGGCCGCACCCCTTGCCAAGCGGGGCCGGGCGGCACATTTCTGCAGCATGACCGACGAGAACATCGTCCGCGGCGGATTCTGGCAGAAGGCTCGCAAGACGCTGGGCCGTGTCCCGTTCACCGAGGACGCGGTGGCCGCCTTCCATTGCGCGACCGACAGTGCCACGCCACTGCCGATCCGCGTTACGCTGTTCGGCGCCCTTGCCTATTTCGTGATGCCGTTCGACGTGATTCCCGACTTCATCGCAGGGCTGGGATACACCGACGATGCCGCGGTGTTCCTGGCGGCCTTTACCGCGGCCAGCGCGCACATCACCGAGGCGCATCGCGCCCGGGCACGCGCGTGGCTGCTCAAGGAACAGTCGTTGCCGGCGGCGTAGCAGCGGCGCGGCGTTCGCGCGCGAGCGTGGCCTCGCGATAGGCGATGTAGAGCGCCGAGCCGATCACGATCGCCGCCCCGACATAGGTCCAGATCACCGGCATCTCGCCCCAGATCATCCAGCCCACGAAGACGGCGAACGGCAGGCGCAGGTAGTCGAAAGGCGCCACGGCCGACATCTCGCCGTGGGCGAAGGCCTGGACCCAGACATACTGGCCGAGCGTCGCGCTCAGGGCGACGCCGATCGCCAGCGCCCAGCCGAACAGCGACGGCCACGTCCAGAACCAGATGGCCGGCAGCAGCAGGAAGAGCGTCGAGAAGATCGCGAACTGCGTCAGGATCATCAGCGGAGTCTCGGAGTTCGACAGCCGGCGCACCAGCAGCACCGATATCGCGACCGACATCGCATTGAGCAACGCCACGATCGCGCCGGGCTGCAGGCCGTGACTGCCCGGCCGCACCATCACCAGCACGCCGACAAAACCCACGATGGTCGCGGTCCAGCGCCGCCAGCGCACCTTCTCGTGCAGCACGAGCGCGGCGAGCACGACCGAGAACAGCGGCTGCGAGAAGGCGATCGCCGTCGCGTCGGCGAGCGGCAACATGGCGAGCGAATAGAAACCCAGCACCATCGAGCAGGTGCCCATGAAGGTACGCCAGAAATGGCCCTGGATGCGCTTGCTGGTCCACGGCTTCACGCGGCCCGTCGCGATCAGCGGGATCAGGAACAGGAGCGAGATGAGGCCTCGCAGGAACGCAATCTGCACGCTCTCGATCTCGAAGGAGAGCATGCGGATCATCGCGCCGTTGGTCGTGAAGATGAAGCCGCCGGCCACCAGCCACAGCGCCCCCTGCACGTTGGGCGGCAGGCGTCCGAGGGCGGTGGCGGCCAATTTCACGATCAGATCTTCCGCTCGTGCCCGGCCCAGTAAGTCGCGCGCAGATCTTTCTTCAGCACCTTGCCGACGGGACTGCGCGGCAGGGCCGCCATGAAGTCCACGGTCTTCGGCGCCTTCACGCCGCCCAGCTTCTCCTTGGCCAGCGCAATCAGCTCGTCGGACGTGGCCTTGGCGCCGGGCTTCAGCTCGACCACCGCCTTTACCGCCTCGCCCCACTTCTCGTCGGGCACGCCGATCACCGCGCAATCCTGCACGGCGGGATGGCTCCACAGCACCTGCTCGACTTCGCTCGGGAAGACGTTGAAGCCGCCGGAGATGATCATGTCCTTCTTGCGATCGACGATGTAGACGAAGCCATCCTCGTCGATCACGCCGATGTCGCCGGTGTGATGCCAGCCGAAGGCCGAGGCTTCCTCGGTCGCCTGCGGGTTCTTGTAGTAGCCCTTCATCACCAGGCCGCCGCGCAGCACGATCTCGCCCCGTTCGCCGCGCGGCAGGATCTTGCCGTCGTCGTTCATCACCTCCAGGCGCATGAACGGCGAGATCTTGCCGCAGCTCGCCAGTCGATGGCGGTTGTTGGTCTCGAGCGCCGCCACATGATCCTCGCGCGAGAAGACGGTGGCGATCATGCAGGCCTCGGCCTGGCCGTAGGTCTGCGTGAGAACGGGGCCGAATACCTTGATGGCTTCAACAAGCTTGTCGACCGACATCGGCGCCGACGCGTAGACCAGTCTCTTGAGCGACGAGTAGTCGTATTTGCCGATGTCCGGGTGCGCCAGCAGGATGTAGATCAGCGTCGGCGGCATGTAGACGTGCGTGACCTTGTGCTTCTCGATCGCGGCCAGGATGCCGCCCGGATCGGCCGTGCCCATGAAGATGTTGGTGCCGCCGTAGGGCAGCAGCGGAAACGAGCAGACGCCCGCGGCGTGGGTCATCGGCGCCACCATCAGATGCACCGGCGGCGCATCGATCGGCATGGTCGCCCAGAAGATGCCGTTCATCGTCTCGATCACGCGGTTGGTGATCTGCACGCCCTTCGGCCGGCCCGTCGTGCCGCCCGAGCTGATCAGGATCGCCACATCCTCCGGCGCGTCGGCGAGATCGGGCGCGCTGTCGCCCTGCTTCGCAAGCCACGCGTCGAACTCGGGCGCGTCGATGCAGACGAACGTTCTGATCTTTGGGCAGGCCTCGCGAATGCGGGGCAGGTAGGACGCGAAGCTCGAATGGTAGAACAGGAAGACGACGTCGGTATTGTCGAGGATGAAGAGATTCTCCTCGATCGCGTTGCGCGCATTGACCGGCGCCCAGATCAGCCCCGCCCGCTGGATGCCGAGCAGCGCCGCATAGGCCATCGCATGGTTGGGACTGTAGACCGCGACCTTGTCGCCCGTCCTGAGGCCAGCCGCGAGCAGGCCGTTGGCGACCTTGTGCGTGGTGCCGCGCACGTCGGCATAGGTCCAGCCGCGCGTGCCGTCGTGCAGGCAGTCGCGCTGCGGGTAGAGATCGGCGCCGCGGTCGAAGTAATCGATCAGCCGCATGTCAGGTCCCTCCCGGCGGCACGGTTCCGCCGGTCCCCAGCGCGCGCTGCATCAACACGCTGTCGAGCCAGCGGCCGAACTTGAAGCCGATGTTCTCGAGCGTGCCGACCATCCGGAAGCCGCACGCGGCATGGAGCCGGATCGACGGTGTCTGCGCGCTGTCGCCGATCACCGCCACCATCTGGCGCTTGCCGAGCGCCGTGCACCGTTCGATCAGCACGGGCAGCAGCGCCCTGCCCACGCCTTGTCCGACGGCGTCCTTGTCGACGTAGATCGAATCCTCGACGGAGAATTTGTAGGCCGGCCGCGGCCGCCAGTTGCCGGCATAGGCATAGCCCAGGACGCGGCCCGCGCGTTCGGCCACGAGATGCGGCAGGCCGAGGTCGAGCACGGCGGCGCGCCGTTTCTTCATCTCGCCGAGATCGGGAGGATCGACTTCGAAGGAAGCGGTCCCATGCACTACATGATGCGCGTAAATCTCCGCGCACCGCGCCACATCGGCCTCGCTCGAGGCCCGCACGATCAAGTCGGTCATCCCACCTTTATAGCGCGTTTAGTTGCGGTTGCCGTTCATGAACTGGCCGGCATCGGGACCGTCGTACTTGAAGAGCGCGTTGTCGAGCGGCAGACCGGTCTTCACGTCGGTGAGCGTGACGTCCACCTTGTTGCCGCGGTTGTCGACGATCGACCAGCCGCGCAGCTGCATTGGATTTTCCGCAACGCGGACGACCACCCGGCCTTCCTGGGGCTTGCGGGTCTGGACCATCGTCAATTCGAGCAGGCCATTCGCCCGCTCGACTTTCTCGACGGTGAGATCGCCCGAGAGCTTGAGCGGCTCCTTCACCAGGAACGTGGCGGCTGTCCAGCCGATCGGCCACTGGCCGAAATCCTTGGTCACGGTATCCCACATCGTGACCTGCCATCCGTCGGCCACGACCTTGAGCTGCGACGGCGGATCGTAGGCGAAGCGCATCTTGCCGGGACGGCTGACATAGAGCATCCCCTGCACGACCGCCCCGTTGGGATTGCTCTGCACGAAGCGGGCCTGAAGCGTGCGGATCGAGTTGATGTACTGCTCGATTTGCGCGGTCTCGGCGCTCGGTGCTTGGCCTTGGGCATAGGCACCGGAGGCGAAAAGCAGGGCGAAGGCAGCCAAAGCCGCCGAAAACAGGGTGCGCATGGCCCGGATATGGCCGGTGAATGGGGCGAAATTCAAGCGAAGGGCCTCTGTGCGTGTGCAAATATCGGGGAGCCAACGCAAACACCCCGGAATGGCTGCAATCTCCCGAAAATTAGACGATACCGGGGGCGATGTTGTCGGACCTCAAGATCGCGTGGCGTCTCTGCGGTGCCTCGATCGGCGCGCGCTGGATCGCGCTTGCGACGGCGCTGATCGTGCTCGCCGGCGCGAGCGACGGCATCGCGCTCGCCCTTCTCGTTCCGTTGCTGAACACGCTTGGCGCGGGCACGCCCAGCCTTTCCGGCCCGATGGCGAGCCTTCTCCGCGCCCTGCCCGGCACCCTGGGCGGACTATTGCTCGTCTTTGTCGCCGTGGCGATCGTGCGCGCGATCGTGGGTTGGGCACGCGAAGTGACGCTCGCGCGGATCCGCGTCGACTTCAGCGTCGCGCTCCGGGTCCGCGTCTACTCCGCGATCGCCAATGCGGCGTGGTCGCATCTGCGCGGACGGCGCGCCGCCGACTTCCAGGCTCTGTTCAACACCGACATCGAGCGGACCGACCACGCCCTGTACCTGCTGCTGGAGCTGCCGGCACGGCTTGCGGTCGTTCTCGCGCATCTCGTCATCGCCGCCGTCATCGCCCCCGGCTTCTCGGCGCTGGCGGTGGCCGTCGGTCTTGCCCTGGCCTGGGGCCTGCGACGGCATCTCCTCGAGAGCCGGAAGATCGGCGAGGCGATCTCGGACGCGACCACGCGCGTCACGCGCGAGGTCACCGACTTCCTGCAAGCCCTGAAGCTCACCAAGAGTTATGGCGCCGAAGCCCGCCACATCCGCGCCTTCGCCAACGCCGTGAGCGATGCCGAAGGCGCCTATCTCGCGGGCAACCGGCTGATGGCGCGCTCGCGCCTCGTCACGGAGGGGGCCATCGCGGTCTGCCTCGCGGGATTCCTATGGGCGGGCTCGCGCTGGGCGGAGCTTCCCCTCGCCAGTCTCCTGGTCCTGATCCTCGTCTTCCAGCGCCTCATGCCGATGTTCCAGGACATGCAGAACCAGGCACAGCAGCTCCTACAGTACGCGCCGGCGCTCCACGCTGTCGCCGCAACGATCGAGAGCTGCGAAGCGGCGGCCGATCGCAGCGACGCCACGCCGCTGCGCGAGGTCGTTTTCGAGCGGGAAGTGCGCTTCGATAAAGTTTCCTTCAGCCACGATCGCGCGTCCGCTGACGTGCTGCACGACGTCGACCTGTCCCTACCCGCGGGCTCGTTCACGGTGCTGTCGGGTGCCTCGGGCGCCGGCAAGAGCACATTCCTCGATCTTCTCGCCGGACTGGTCGAACCGACCGCCGGACGCATCCTGATCGACGGCACGGAATTGACGCCGGCACTGGCGCCGGCGTGGCGCCGGTCGATCGGCTACATGGCGCAGGAGGCTTTCCTGTTCCACGACACGATCCGGGCGAACCTCGCCTGGGCAGCACCGGGGGCGCCGGACGAGGCACTTCTCGATGCGATCCACCGGGTCGGTCTCAGCGGATTGCTGCGCTCGCTGCCGCAGGGCCTGGACACGATCGTCGGCGACCGCGGCGCCAACCTGTCGGGCGGCGAGCGGCAGCGGCTGGCCCTCGCGCGGACATTGCTGCGCAAGCCGCGGCTCATCCTGCTCGACGAACCTGCCAGCGCACTCGATGCCGGCAATGAGCAGAATATTCTCGAGCTGATCGAAAGCCTGCGCGGGACGGCAACGATCGTTCTTGTCACCCATCGCCCATCGGCCATTGCCGGCGCCGATCGCCATGTCATCCTCGACCAGCGAGGATCTTCAGGACATGGCGCACCGGCCAAATGAGGCAATAGGCGCCTTACGGGACCTTCACGGCGGTGGCGCCGGGAACGCGCGCTCGAGGTCGAGCAGAAGTTCGGGCAGCTCGGACCAGTCCCAGTGCATTCCGATCTGCCAGGCCAGTTCCTTCCAATCGAAAATCTCCACGCCGCTCCAGCCGAGCAGCGGCACCACGATGCTCACGGCCAGCACTGGCACGAGCAGAGTGGCCTGTCGGGTCGCCGCGAACGATGCCGGCATCGGCAAGAAATGCAGGGAAAAGATCACCGGAAACGACAGAAGAAAAAAGACGCGCGAAACATCAGCTGTTGTCGTGCTGATCGCGAAGGCCAGGACCAGCAGAACCGCGATGGTCACGGGAAGTTTCGGCAGCCGGCCGGCAAGCCAGACGCTGAGCAGGCCCGGAATCGCGACGACCGCGGCCACCGGCCAATAGAACAGGCTCCTGAGCAGGAAGCGCCCACCGTAAAGAACCAGCGAATCGGCACGGCCCTGGTGCGCCGGAATGAGCCACAACTGCAGGGCGACCTCGGCCGCAACGCCGCACAGAACGCCCGCCGCCACGAAGGGAAGCTTCGCGCGGTCGCGCGGCCCGCCGCGGACGAACAGGACGACGGCCAGCGCGATCATCATCAGGGTACCCTGCTGAACGTGCCAGCCGACCGCGACCAGCGCGCCGGCCACGGCCACGAATCGCGACGGCGAGACCACGAGGGCGGTAACGGCCGCCAAGAGCACGGCATCGCCGACGCCCAGCGATGAGAAAGAAATGCGGGTCAACGGCAAGGCGGCGAGCAACACGATGCCCGTCTTGCGCATCTCGGCATCGCCGGCGAGCAGCATCGCCGCGTAGGGAAGAAAGGTCATCGCGGCAAAGACAGCGGCGAGCATTACGGGTGAGGTGAGGGAAAGCCCGTGCACCAGCGCGACCTTGAGAGGCGAATCGAACAGATATTGCGCGAAATTCGTCGGCAACTGGGCGCCGAAGCCGCTGCGGGCAAAATGGCCCAGCATCGAGCCATCGACGGGCCGAATTCCCCCCACGAGGACCTGGAGCAGGACCGCAACGGTGGCGAAGGCGAGAACGCCGCGCCAGGTTTCAACGGTCCTAAATTGGCCGGCCATTCCGCGCTTTATCCTCCGTTGCCGGCCAGAAGGCACCCTTCCGGGCGCACTTTTTCGTCTGCAATCGCCTCAGCCCGAGACCAAAGTCGGCCGACATGACTCGGGCGTCACGAATGCCGTCACATTTGGCGCGACACAGGCGTGTTTGAGGGACCGGCTGTAAGCGCTTGGAATCTATTAGACTTGCTGCTGCAGATATACCGACTCTGGCCGTCCGGTGGAGCCCAAAACTATCTGCATTGAAATGCGCTCCTGGCCATTTGTTACCCCAAATACAAAAACAAATCACTGCATTGCAGAATCCACTTGGATTCTGCACCGCAACTGTGGCATTCCTACTCCCACGGAGATCGGGCTGTGGGAAGCCGGGTTTCCAGGGATATCACTATGAGGTTCGGAGACTAGGCCGGACCGTGAAATTCAGGGAAGGTGTGGGATGCGTCATCTTTTTCTGGCCGCCGCTATGATGGTTGGTGCTCTGGTCGTGACGTTCGGCGCTGCTTCGACTTTGCAGAGCATGGCGACGTCGCGCTCTTACGCGAGCACCACGACGACGCCGGCGATGATCACGCCGGTTGCCAAGGCCACCGAGACGCTGCGTGCTCGGCTCCATGCGAGCCCGCGTCAGGCGACGGCGGTCGATCTGGTCGCCGAATCGAAGATCTGAGGCGACGCCCCGAGCGGGGTGCACGCCGACGAAAGAAGCCGCAGCGATGCGGCTTTTTTTGTGCCTGTTCCAATCCTGCCGAGTTTCAGGTGCGCAGTGCGCGCCCCACGAGTCCCGCAACAAGACGCACAGGACGCGTCACCCTGTAGAGCGGCCAAAGCGCCGGGGGGAGCGGCCACGCACGATAGTCGCCGGCCGTGGGGGTGAGCGCGACCTTCAGGCCGGCCCGGAAGCGATCGAACGACCGGTCGCACAACGTGCCATCCTCCAGCGGCAGACGTTCGACCTGATCCGGGAATGTCGTTCGAAGACGCTCGATCAGTCGCGCTGCCTGCCGGCCCACTTGCCTGCTTTGGCCGATCGAGGCGGCGAGCGCGCGTGGCACCGGCATATCCATCAATTCCTCCACCATCGACCACGCCAGCAGAACCGATATGCCGCTCCCCTGTCGGCAGGCACGTGCATAAATGCGCGACCAGTCGAGTTCAGGCCGGCGTTCCGCCAGCGTGGCGAAATCGCAGACCCAGCCCAGGCTGCGCCATTCTTCCTTGGTGCCATGCCCTGCCAACAGAAGCGCCAAGTCCTCATCGGCCAGGATGGGAACGCGATATCCGCCCAGGTCGAGGGAAATCAGATTCGGCCAGATCCGCGACGCCTCCAGCGGAAACGGCAGCGGATCGGCGGAGAAGTCCCAGTGCAGGTCGACGTCCGAGGCCGCGCCATCGCGCGAGAAGGCATACTGTCGTTGCTGACTGAGAAAGGCTTGGCGAAAGGCGCGATCGCCCTGGCCATTGAAGTAGCCCGCCGAGATCAGGAGGCTTTCGGCGAGTGCCATTTGTCGTTCGGGCACGATGATGTCGATATCGTTGTACTCGCGCGCGGCGAGATTGCCATAGAGCGACAGCGACAGCGTCGGCCCCTTGAAACTCGCAAACTGCACGCCGCCACCCGAAAAGAGCCGCGCGACGTGCTGAAGCTCGCTCGACACTGTCAGCGTGCGGACGAGGTGGTGACGGCTGAACTCATCGAGCGACGAACGAAAGTCTCGCGGGAAATCGTCCCAGGACTGTCCGCCGAAACCTTCGATGAGGGCTGGGCGAACCCGATGACCCTCAACGAGCGCGAGCAGCCGGGAATAGTCGATTCTCTGGTGAAGCGCTTCGCGGATACGCCTGTCGTCGCGGATCGGCCGCACGGCCAGGCACAAAAGCTCAAATTCAGGGTACGCTTTGCTTGGCGGCATCTGTGGCAACGCCCTTTGCCGGAGCCGCGAAGACGGCGATACTCCTCGCCCAAAATCGCGGGCTAACCCAGAACGCGCCCCTGGATCAGGTGTCGTCCACCACCCAACGTCCGCCGCGGCCGGTCCTGTTAGCCTTGAGGCTGAAGCCGCCGTCCGGTCTGCCGCTGGTCCCGCGCGATTGCGTCATATCGCTCAACGACCCCAATCGCACGAGCGCCGGGCGGACATACGGCTTCTTCGTTTTCGTCGAAGCCAGAGCGTCAGTCTTCTTGTCTTCGGACTCGTCCATGAAATCTTCTCCCATCATATTTGAAAGTCGCCGAAACCGGGGATCAACCACCCATCGGCATTCAACCAGCTATCTCGACGAGCCCTTCGCCCTGCAGATTCGCAAGAATATCGACGACGTCCGTCTTGCAGTCATTCTCGGAGATGTCGAACGTGTCGGCGACCGAAGCACAAATATCCGCCACGGATCGCGGCGTCTCGAGGACGTCCCAGATGTGAACCGCAGCACCTTGCAGGCCAAAATAGAAGGCCTTGTCGAGGTCCAGGATGGCGACCTCGTCATGGATCTTGCAGGAAACCTGCTTGGTCGATTTCCTGTAGATTGAGGCGGGTGATGTCATTCGGCTCGGTTCCAGATCGTGGGGGGTCGAAAGCGCGTCCTATTATACTCTCCTCAGAATACTTTTCAGCATCCGGACTGCCATAATAATCAGCCAAAGTTGCCGATCAGGACCTCGTCCCAGACAACCAGTAGTCCAAGGCATGGGCGGAAAGGGCCGTTTCGACAGCCACTCTTGAGGTATTTTGGGCGGGCAATTTGCCGACATCCACATACGCTGCCAGCAGGTCCGCCGCCTTGAGCTGCGGCAATTCGTTGCCCCCAGGCAAAGGGGCCGTTGCAGGCCCGGGCGCTCCCTTGGGCCGTGCAAGAATCTCCGCGGGCAGTCGACCTTTCATGGCGCGGCGCAGCAACTGCTTGTCCCAGCCCCATGGCACAGGTGGCACCGACAGCATGAATTCGAGCACGCGCAGGTCTAGATAGGGGTGACGCCAGACGATCGGCGCCAGCGACTCCTCGAAATTGAACCCGTCGAACATCGCCTGCCAGGTGGGCGAGGTAAACGACGCGATGGCCGCCGGATGCCAGGGATGAGAAGAGCCTCCTTCTCCCAGCGTCCTGGCGCGTTCCTGCAGTTTCAGGCGATCCGACAAATCCTCGCTCAGCCAAGGCTCCGCCAGCTCGACCACGGGCGTTTGTTCCTGTCGGCCGAAGTGCCGTCGGGCTGTGCCGAGCCAGCCGCCGACTCCCTTGGTACGGGCGTACTGCAAGAATGCCGCGCCGAGTTTTCGCCACGCCCGGTGTTGGTACAGCCAATCGAAATAAGCGTCGCGATCGAGACGAAGGGCATTGTCGGGACCCTCGCCATAGAACCAGACCTTCGCTCTCTGGGCGCGCTCGCTTCCCATCCGGGCTATCCAATGAGCTCTCACGATCAACTCGGTAGGCTCGTCGCTTCGGATGCCCCGTGAACGCCAGTGCGTATCGTAAAGGAGGGAGGAAATGGGGCTTACCTGCAAATCGACGCCCAGATACTGGGCCGCGAGCGAGGCAAAGCGGTCTTCCTCGAGGTAGGCGAAGTCTTCACGAATTTCGCACTCGGCAACGACGCGCCTTCCGTCCGCAACGACACCGACAGCACTGGCAGCCAATGTCGTGGAATCCAGCCCACCGCTCATGCTGATCCCGACATCGCCCGCCGGCAGCCGGTCGTCGATCGCGCGCGCCAGCAATTCGCGAAAGCGCTCGCCGTAGGTCCCGGGGTCCTTGAAAAAAACAGGCTCCGCGATGTTCAGGTGCCAATAGGGGCCGAGACGAACACCCTGCTCGCTCAGCCGCAGGAGATGACCCGGCGCAAGGCGGCGGATATCGCGATACACCGTGCGCTCGAATTCACGGCAATAGCCGAGGGTGAGAAAGTCGGCGATCCAATAGTCGTCGAGCGTCCGGGCGACCGGCCGCTGGCGGGCAAGCCAGTCGAGCGAATCGCTAATGAACCAGAACCCGCCGGCGGTCGCGTGAAACAACGTTCTGACGCCCAACTGGTCGCGAACGGCCAAGAGAATGCCCCGCTCTGCATCCCAAAGGACGAAGGAAAAATCGCCCGCGAGGTTCTCGACGAAGCGCTCCCCCCAGGCGGCGTAGGCATGCAGACAGAGCAGGCCATCAGGGAACGGTTCCTGCGCAGCGTCGCTCCGAAGGCCGAGGCGTGCAATCAACTCGCGGCGGGCGTCGAGACGGATGCGCCCGACGATCCAGAACCGCCCGCCCAAAGCATGCATCGAGCAGCGGTCGTGCTCGAACGCGGGCTGTGCCGAGTCCGGGAGAATGAAAGCGACTCGGTCGGACCCGCCTGGTCGTTCGAATTTCCCGGCGGGCGTGCCCTCCCGCCCGGCCGACGCCGCGGGCAGGTCTATCGGTGCGCCGCCGACACTGAAGATGGCCGCGAACAATATCAGCCCGCGTGAAGGCCGGCGGCGCCGGCACACTCGTCCCCCTCGTCCATCAGGAAGCGTCCGGGCCCCTTCACAAATCTACCGTCCTGCGAATCAACTCCGACACTTCGTCCATGACATCGAAGCTCCTCGGGTAGCGCAGCTCGAAGACCGGCAATACGCGCGCGATGCGCGCGGCAAACTCGACCTGCCGGACCAAGCGGCCCGGCAGAGCATATCTGTCATCCATGGCCGACGATATGATCGCTTTGGCGAAGGCGACGCCATCCAGGCGCTGTGCCGAGACGCCCGATACCGCGGCCCCAGCCTCCTCGGCCACGTGAAACAGCGCAACGAGCGGTTTGGCTTCGCGGCCTGTGGCGACAGTCTTGCGCGGCTGCAGCATGACCTTGCCGCTCAGGGTGTTGAAATGTCCGTCCGCCACCATCCCGGGCAGGAAGCGCCGGCTCGGCTCGTCGAAAAGCTTGAGGCGATAGGGCCCCGGGTAGGCCATGACGCCGTCCTGCGTGAACGCCACGCGCAGCATGTCGTCCGTTATCAGGTCGGCTCCGCGGCTGATGAGGAAAGCCCCGAGCGTCGATTTGCCTGCGCCGCTGCGCCCGAGCAATCCGACGGCGCGGTCTTCCATATCCACGACGGTGGCGTGCAACGTTTCCTCGCCGCGAAGCGTGAGCGAGGCGGTCAGAACGAAGTTGAGCAAATTTGCTTCGAATGTCCGCTGATCGACACCCTCGGGTCTCGTGCAGGCAACCTTGCTGCCATCGGCCGAGACGACAGCCTCGAAAACACTCTCCGCCTTTATGTGAATCCTACCGTCTGCCAGAACTTCGTGATGGACCCACTCGTCGGCATCGCGAATGCCGCTCGAGGGCAGGGCGGCGAAGTGCTCGGGACCTTCGAGAGCAATCTCGATCGACGCCGCCGCGCTTTCGAATGAAATTTCATCGACCGAAGACAGGGGCAGCTCACTATCGACGTCGAGTCCGTAAACCTTATATCGATGACGCCGATTCATGCCTTGCGCACGATCGTGCGGCTTCGTGAAGCCTCCACCCCGGAGAGGCGGCTATCGGACCCATTGCACAACATCTCGAATTTACTGACTATCCCCGCCTCACGCCTGCACAGTGGGTATCATATTGGGGGCCGAGCCGGGGGTGCAATCATGATGAGGGTCGACTGTCGCGGCGTTTCGACCGAAGGCTTGGCCGACTCCGAGCAGATCCGCGTCGCCTCCGACTGCTACATAAAGAACGGCTATGCGATCCTCGACAACATTCTACCTGAGGCCAAGATTGCCGCCCTGCACGTCGAGTTCCAGAAGCTTTATCGCGACTACCTCGATGACGTGGAAAGAGACGACAGCGTCGAAGTAGGCAAGAGTCGCTTTCTGATGCACATCCGCCTTTGCGACGGCTTTGGCGATCCGATGGTCTACGCAAATCCCTACGTTCTCGCCCTCGTCCGCAAGGTGCTCGGCGCGGATGCGATTCTCGAGGCGTTCGGGGCTGTGGTTTCCCTGCCCGGATCGGCGCCCCAGCATGTCCACGCCGACGGGCCGGCGTTGTTCAATTCGGAGATCTCGTCCCTCCTGCCCTCGCATGCGCTGACATTTGCCCTCCCCTTGATCGAGATGAACGAAACGCACGGCAGCACGGCAATCTGGGCTGGCAGCCAGCGCTGGGCCAAGCACAAGGAAGATGTCCCCTCTGAGGTGCCAACGATCCCTGTTGGTTCGGGCATGATGTGGGATTTCAGGACCTATCACAGCGGAACGCCGAACCGCTCGAACCAGGCTCGACCGATGATCTATATGACCTACGCGCGACCCTGGTTTCGCGACCCGGTCAATTTCTGGAAAGAGGGGCAGCGGCGGCTGATGTTCGGTGCCGGCTTTGTCGAGAGCCTGACCGACGACACCAGGCCGCTTTTCTCGCAAATGCTGAGGATTGCGCCGGGCTCCGAGGCAGAGAAGACGGGCTGATGGACAAGCTGATCATCCTGGACGATGTCTTCGACGCGGCAACGATCAGGGCGTTCACCGCATTCGACTACAGCGAAGCGGAGCGCTGGTACGACATGGGCGTGAGCCCGCTTCACGAGAGGATACTCGAGATCGGCCGGAGCTACTTCGACCTGGATCGGGTGGTCGGCTACGAGATGTGGCAAAATCGCTCGAACCCGGACCGCCACATCGACAAGAACGAGACGCTGTATCGCGAACAGGGCAAACTCGAACTGCCGCAATGCAGCGCGGTCTACTATGCGTCGGTCGAGAACATGGTCGGAGGCGAGTTCTATACCGATACGATGCGATGTTTTCCGCGCACGAACCGTCTATTGCTTTTTTCCCCCGGCATTCCGCACGGAGTGTCGCCCTTCGTGGGAACACGCTTCTCCATCAGCATCAATCCCTGGACGAAGAAGATCTAGCGCTTCACGGGGACCCGCGCTCATTCATCGGCCGCGAACTTGAACGCGACGGACAGCCTGGGCTCGAAGCACTTGCGCGAAGGCACCCCGCCCCGATGGAGGATATCTCCGGGAAAAAGGACGACCCGGCCGGGCTTGGGCGCGACCGCCTGGTGGGGCTCCCCGGCGAGATCGTAGAACAACACTTCACCCTGCCAGTCGTCGATCCACTTGGCGTTGCCGAAATAGAGCGCCGTCACGCCCGGCGTGACGTCACGATGCGCATGCTGAAGATCACCATAGAGATGGCTGTTGCAATGGACGCGGCACAACGAAAGCCGGTTCGCCGGAAAGAGCTCCTGCGTCTTGGTCACGATGAGGTCGAACCAGGCACCGAAAATCGGGTTTGCCTTGAACAGCGCCGGCTCGAACTCGTGCAGCCAGTGTTGCACCTCTGCGGTGGATTCGGTGTCGTAGTCCGCGAGATCGAAACTCAGCGACCGCAAACTGCGATAGATCACTTCGACAACGTCAGGCTGGACCAGTCCATCGACGACGAATATGGAACGCCCATCGAGCTGACGGACGCTCACAATCGGCTCGCTTTCTTTGCCCACCGCAGCCCCCTTTGATCGATCGACCCCAGCGCCTTACGATGGAATGGGAATTGCGTTCAGCCAAGCGATAACTGGACTTTCACAGTCGCATCAAGTGCCGAGGCGGAGAAGAGGCCCATGCATCGGGAGATCGACGGCTACGTGACGGAGGTGCCGTACAACTTCGCCTACTATCCAGAGATCTCTCCGGCGTTTCTTAGGCTCGCCGCGAATTCCCGCGCGCTTCCCTTCCCGTCCTCGGGGCGCCTGCGCTACCTCGAACTGGGATATGGCGGCGGCATTTCCCTGAATGTCCATGCTGCCGCGAGCCCGGGCGCCTATTGGGGGACCGACGTAAATCCGGTGCACGTTGCCGGCGCCGAGCGCCTGGCCGAATGCGCGCATTCCGGCCTGAACGTGCTCGGCGTGACGTTCGAGGAACTCCTTACCTTTCCGGATCTTCCGCAATTCGACGTCATCGTGGCTCTGGGTGTCTGGTCCTGGGTATCGGAGTCCAACCGTAAGGCGATCGTCGAGCTGCTGCGCAAGTGCCTCGTGGATGGAGGGCTGTTCTGTCTGAACTCGCTGGCATTACCTAAAAATGCCGGAGTGGTTCCCTTGCAACGACTGTTGCGATTGCATGCGAAAATCGGCAGCGGAACACGGAATTCCGTGGCCGCCCTGCAGTCGGGCATTCACCTTGCGACCTCTCTGCGCGACGCGGGAAGTGCGTATTTCGACAACGCCGCCTTCTCCGAAGTATTGGAAATGGTCGGGCAGGCTTCCCCACAGAACGTCATTCACGAATACATGCAAGAGAATTGGCGCCCGGAGCTGCTTGCCGACACGGCCGCCAAATTGCGCGAGGCGTCGCTGCAGTTTGTAGGCAGCATGTCTCCACTCGATCAGTACGACGACCTCAACTTCCCATCGAATGGCCTTCAAACACTTTCCAAGATCGACGATTTCTGGCTTCGCGAGACGGCAAAGGAATTCCTGAGGCCCAGGAAAATCCGATGCGACTTGTTTGTGAAGAGCAACGCGTATGTTCCGGGCGTGAAACCTGCCGCACTAGATCGCGAGCTGTCGTTCGTGCTTGTCGTCCCGCTATTTCATGCAAAATCCATGATGACGAAAACGCCGGCCGGCGAAATCGCGCTCAGTGGCCCCGCCTTCAGCGAGATCCTCGATCTCCTGGGCAGCCGCGACTATCGGCCGAAGACGCTGGGGGAGATGATCGATGCCCTTGCTCCGAAAGACTTCGAGGAAAGGGCGATCTTCCGCGCATTGATGATCCTGATCGACGCCGGCATTGCACATCCCGCCCAGGCGACCTCTGTGGCTCCCGAGAAGGTCGAGGCCTGCCGGCGTCTCAACGACGAATTTCTGCGGCGATCCCTGACCGACGACGACATTGTCGTCCTAGCGTCTCCCGTGACCGGCGGCGGCGTGCCCGTCCCTCGCATCCAGCGTATTTTCCTTTGGGCCGTGCGTAATGGAGCGAACACTCCGAACGAATGGGCAGCATTCGTGTCGCGTGCAATTGCGATCGAAGAGGCCACGCCGCTCGCCGCCGTACGCGGCAAGGCACCTCTTGAGATCGACCTTCAGAAAGAAGCCCTCTATTTTTTCACCTGCTTGCCGGTCTTCGCCGCCCTGATGATTCTGCCCAACGCACCGGCTGATCGCGCGACCACCGCCGGCTAACCGTTCGGATCTCTATCCTGCAGCCTCGGCATTGCGGCCCGGGGATGGATTGCCGACTATGATGAAAATGTCCGCCACTCCCGCCAACCCCACGCCGCATCGCCTTTTCCCGTCTTGGCTGGGCGGCGAGCATGCTGCCGGGATCCTGTCTTATGCCGCCGGCGCCGAAGCCCGCTTCGAAGTCACAGGAATCGGCAGCACAGATCGCGGTGAAGGCGGCAAAAGCAACCAGTCGTTCCGAAGGTCGCTCCGGCTGCGGGATTTGGGGCCGTTCAGCTGTCTGCTGTGCGATCGTGCCCTGCTGTTGCAGCGTGAACTCGAGACCGCTTTCGGCATGGGACACACGTCAGAAAATGAGGCCGAAATTGAACTGGTGAAACATGGCGACGGTGGCTTTTATCGCCCGCACATCGACACCTTCACCGGCGATGGCATCACGGATGTTGCGAACCGGCGACTCAGTCTCGTCTACTATCTGCACAACCGCCCGCGCCGATTCACAGGCGGGAATTTGCGCCTGTTTGCTCCCGGTAGCGTGCACGCCACTGCCATCGAGCCAGAACACGACACCCTGCTGGCATTTCCCTCGTTCCTTCCGCACGAGGTCGAACCGATCTCTTGCCCGGGAGGCAGCTTCATCGATGGCCGGTTCTCGGTGAACATCTGGCTCCGTGGCTAGGCCTGTGACGCTGGCGGGCGACGAATAGGAAAGGCGGGAAGACAGGATGGATCGCTACGAGATCATACAGGGTGCCGTCGGGGCGGAAACCTTGAAGCTGGTGAAGGACTCGCTGGTCATCTCCAAGGACGCCGCCTACCACCTTGAAGGAGTGCCGTTCGAGGACACCAAGCGGTTCGGCGACCCGCAGTGCCCGGACAGTTTTGTTTCCTACGGTCATCCGGTGTGCGAGGCCCTGTTGTTAAGTCTTGGGCCCCGGCTCGAACGCGTGACGGGAAAATCACTGCTCCCCACCTACAGCTACGGCCGCATCTATTGGAAAGGCGCTATCCTCGAGAAGCACAAGGCCCGCGAGAGTTGTCAGTACAGCGCCACCCTTTGCGTCGACGCGGCGCCGGATCCGTGGCCGATCTTCATGGACGGCAATGAGCTGATCCTCGAGCCAGGCGACATGGTCTGCTACAAGGGCATGGAGGTGGAGCATTGGCGCGAGCCGTATCGCGGCCAGCAGCAGATCCAGGTCTTCCTCCATTTCGTCGACAAGAACGGCATTTATGCCGATCGGCTCTACGACGGGCGTCCTTGCCTCGGATTCGATCGGACCATGCCGCCGGCCAAAGCGCGGGAATGGGCGCAGGCTGCCCTCGCCTTGCAGGAGCAGGCACGAGTTGGCTGCAGGAAGCCGGACTGAGCGGCGAGCCGGCGTCTACCGCACCTCGTACAGGCGATAATAAAAGTCCGCCTGCCCGGGTCCACGCAGCAGCCGCCGCGCCCAGCGCTCCGGAAGGCTGTAAGGCACGAATTCATGCACCCGGACGTCGCGCCCCAGGCTCAACTCTTGCTCGAAGCGGGTGACGAACGCATCGGGAGAAATGTCGGTCGTGTGCCGCCAGACCCAAATCACCGTGCGTCGATCCTTGTCGCCCCGAACCGCCGACAGCACATCGGCGGCGACCTCCTCGTTTTCCAGCTCCACGACACGCATGCCCCCCTCCAGCCGCGCCACCAGTGGCGCCGCATAGGAGCCGAACGGTTCGGTCACGACGATGGCTTCACGGCCGGCCGATCCGGCGCGAATCACTCCGGCCATCTCGCGGTTGGGGGCCGCATAAGGCTTCACCAGATATCCGCTGCGATCGAAGTAGGCGTAGTCGCCGCAGGCGTACAGCACCAGTAGCGCCGCGAAAGCCCACCCCTTCAGGTTTCGCGCGATCAGCAGCAGGAAGAACGGCAGGGCGAAGAACAGTCCCGACGGCATGAAGACGAACTGCTCGATCCTGCTGACCCCGACCCAGGCGACCCCGCACGCGATCAGGACCATGGGGAGCCACGCCGGCCGCGGCGGAAAGGTCGACTTCCACAGCGCGTGAATCATGACCGGCGCAAGCAATATGGCGAGGACAATGCCGATCGTCGGAAAGGTCTCTCCGAAGGCGAAGGCAACGAAGAGATAGGCAAGGCGGACGAGCTGGTCGACGAGAAGAGAGTTCGTTTCAGGGGCGGCATCGCCCGACGCCCACACGGTCAATGCCCCCAGGAGAGTTGGCAGCCACGGCAGATACAACACCGCCAGCGACGCCGCCTGCACCGCCGCCAGCCGGTATCTTCGCCGCGCAAGAAGCATCAGGAACAGGCCGGCGGCCAGGCCGGCTCCCGGCAGATAGTGCGTGTAGAGGAGTGCGGCGTTTGCGAGGACATATATCGCGAAGCGCCACCGGTCCTTGGGACGATCGGCCCAGCGAAGCGCTGCCCAGACAACGAATGCCGCGAGCGCCATTTGCATGCTGTAGGAGCGCGCCATGCGGGCGTGCAGCAATAGACACGGCGACAGCACCCACAACGCCAGGAATCGCACCTGGAAGGACAGAGGCTCCCGGTCCTTCAGCCAGCAGACGTAGACCACCAGCGTCGCCAGCATCGCCCACGCCGACGACATCGCGCGGCTGCTTTCCAGCAGTCCCATTTTCCAGGGAAACGCATTCCACCAGTGGAGCAGCAGATAGTACAGCGGCGGATGGATGTTGCGGGCCACTGTGGCAACGATTTCGCCGACCGGCTGGGCGGCTGTCGACAAGGCGAATTCTTCGTCGGTCCACGGGTCGAGCAGCTCGAGATTCGCGAACAGCAGGATCGCCTGTAGCGGCAATGCCCAGGCAAGAGGCCGTCGCTGAAGGAAGGCACCGACCCTGCCAGCCGAGGTTTGCAGGATGTTCAAGCCATGGCTCCCGAGGCGTAGCGCGTGCGCAGGATCGATGAATGAAAGGGTCGCGCGCATCCAACGTGAGGAAGGCGCTTGCTGTTGCCTCCGGATCGCTTCGACAAACAGGACGGCGTCGACGACACTTCGACCAAAAGCGCGGCCTCTGATGGTTTTTCCGGCGACAAGCCTAGGGCATCGCACCCGGACACAACAGCAGGTGATTGCCTTGCGCGCGTACGTGGAAATGTAAGCCAAGCTTGACTATGCTCGTCGAGCACACAGGGCCAGCCGATGTCGTTGTCATTGCAAGAAGTCGTCGCACCGTTGGAGAAGAACGAATTCCTCGACCTTTTGCGCACGCGCAGCATGACATTCCGGCGCTCCTCGGGGAGCACCCCCTTCAAAGGCGTGCTCGATTGGACTGCGCTGCGCAAGATGATCGACCTGGGCGAAATTCCGCTGTCGAGTTTGCGTGTGCATGTCCGGGCAGAGCCGGTGCCAGAGTTGTTCTATGTCGAGGACGGCAGGATCAGCGCATCGAAGCTCGCCAAGCTCCTGGAGAGCGGCGCGAGCGTGATCGCGGTGCCGCTGCAACCGCATGTTCCCGCCCTCGACGAACTTTGCGCCGATATCGGGGCGAGTACCGGCGAGACAATCAAAATCGGCGCGATCGTCTCTACCGGCAACGACGGCGCTCTCAAATTGCACTACGATGAGGACGACCTCATCATCCTTCAGGTCGAGGGCAGCAAGCGCTGGCGGATCTTTGGATCGCCGGTGACAAATCCGATTTCACCGACGCCACAAACGGTCCGGCCGGAAGGAACGCCGCCGGTATTCGACGAAGTTCTGCGTCCCGGTGATTTTCTCTTCGTGCCGGCGGGCCATTGGCATCAATGCGACAACGGTCCCGAACTTTCGCTTCACGTCGGTATCTTCTTCAGCGCGCCGACTGGATACGACATGACACTGGATCTTCTCCGTCAGATTTCCGAAGAAGACATGTTCCGCGTGCCCCTTACGAGACTCGGAGGCTCGACCGCGAGGGCGCGCATCGAGGCGGAGATCAAGGATACCCTCATCGAGAGAATCAAGCGGATCCCCTCGACCGCGCGCCCGCCGAAGCCCGGAAGCGGACGCTAGCTTCCAGGAAGACCTCTTCACAACGACGACGCCACGAGGCTCCCGACTTCTATTTCGTCGGATTGAGCATGTCCTCTCGATCGAAAAGGAAGAGCCGCTTGCACCTGTCGGGAGCGACGCGCCAGGCGCTTGCGAGCCCGGCCGGCCCGCTGATCGCGACATCATAGCGATCGGCATCCGTGCTCGAAAAGCTCACATGGCACTGCATTTCGTAGGCACCAGAGACGTACCGCTTGGGAATCGAAGCAGCAGTTGGGGTCCATGCGGGTATGGGTGGTGTGCCCCAGGCCGAGCATATGTCCGAGTTCGTGGAGCGTGACGGGCCCGATAGCGCCGCGCGACATGCAGTTGGATCGAAGCTCGATGCGGAGGCTGGGGCGGTGCGTGACGCCTGCCGCGCACTGGCTTGCGTTGGCAATGCCGGAGGCGTTCGTGGCGGTGATGAGCCAGTCGCCCTCTGCGATCTCGATGCGGCGGACACCTTGGAGGTCCACGTTCCACTCGTTGACGGCCCGGAGGATCGAGGCTCGTTCCTACAGCGTGAATCCGGAATCGATCGACAGCTTGATCTCCTCGGCGCGCGCGGACGCACTGAAAGCAAGCAGACAAACCAGACCCGTGCCAAAGCTCTTGAGAGTCATGGGGAAGTCTTGCTTTCCCGTGGCAGTCCTTCCGCCGGAGACGCCGGGCCTGCCTTTGAAGCTGCTGCCTCTGTGCTGGGCGCCGGCACCGGGCTCCTGTCCGGTCTCACACCGAATATCTCGCCAACACTGAACAATGGTCCCGCATCCTGAAGGGGCCCGGCGCGTCAGACGGTTAGCGTTTTGCCTCCCGGCTCGACCCTACCGAAAGGGTAGCCAGTAGCGTACACGGGCCGCCCCGCCCAACCGCGCGGCGGCGCGCTTGTTCCCTCTAAAATTGCATATCTCGGGAACAACGGAGTAGTGCACCCGTTGCCAGCGCCGATGTCGGGCTTTGCTTCGGTATCTTTGGGCCAGCGACGTAGAACGGCAAAACTGCCGAGGCGTACTGGATCTTGAATGTTAGTCCCGTCGTTTTCGGGTCTCGGCAGCTCGGAACATCTACAAGCTTGCCCGGATAGTTACTTTCCGTATCGCCCATGTCTTGCCCTTCTCATCGTCTGTTTCGAGTGTAGCGGTGCGCGGTGTGACGTTGGAAGAATCAGCAAGATACTTAAAGAGAAAATCCGCGAAACTCGTCCGCATGTGTCCCCCTGTGTCCCCTGCACAAAAGGAACCTCAGCTGACCTCAGTAAAACGATAAGAAATATGGTGCCCCGAGACGGAATCGAACCGCCGACCCCATCATTACGAATGACGTGCTCTACCAGCTGAGCTATCGGGGCAACGGGGCGGGTTTAAAGAAAAGCTCCGAGGCGCGCAAGTAAGGGGTTTGGGCCGCTAAGAAGCCTTGCAATGTCGACATTTCTCGCTTCTCTGCCCTTCCTGCTGGTTCTGGCATTGCTGGCGTCCGGCCGCGCCGGAGCGCTCGCAGCCGGAATCGTGGGCCTTGTCGCCACTGTCGTCGTCTCCGGCGGGTCGGCCGACCTGCTGGCGCGCGAGATTCCGGCGGGCCTGTGGCTCTCCTGGCAGGTGATCACGATCATCGCCACGGGCATCTTCTTTCATCGCTGCCAGCAGGCGCGCGGCGCGGCCGCCACGGGCGAGGCACTTGCCGTGACGCCCCGGCGCCTGTGGTCGGTATGCTTCCTGATCGCCCCCTTCGCGGAATCGGTGACCGGTTTCGGTGTCGGCTACATGATCGCTCTGGCAACCCTGCAACGACTGGGGCTGCGCGGCCTGCCGGCGCTGCTGCTCGGCCTCTACAGCCAGAGCCTCGTGCCGTGGGGCGCCCTCGCCATCGGAACGACGGTCGGTGCGACACTGGCCGGCCTGCCCCCCAACCAGCTCGGCCTCGGCTCCGCGGTCCTCCAGGTGCCGATCCATGCGTTGTACCTGCTGCTCTATTGGCGCTTCGCCGCCGAGGCTGGCGTGCGCGTGCCGTTTGCGCAGAAGCTCGACGATTGCGCCTGGACGATCGCGCTCTTGGCGCTGGTGTGGCTCGCCAACCGCTACGGCGACGTCGAAATCGCGGGCGCGGCGCCGACCGCTCTGCTGGCCGGGCTGCGCTTCTGGCGCGACGAACAGCCGGATGCCTCCCGCGTGCGCGCGATGCTTCGCATCAACGCGCCCTACATCGCTCTCACGATCGCGCTCTGCGCCACGCGCCTCGTGCAGCCGCTGCGCGATTTGCTGAAGCCGCTGTGGGCGCTCAAGCCCTACGACAACCAGCCCGCCTTCGCGCCGCTCTATGCGCCCGGCTTCTGGCTGCTCTCGATCGGCTGCGTCGTCATCGTGCTCGCGCGCGCCTCGCCCGGCCGTGTCCTCGCCGAGACGGCGAGGAGCGCCTGGCGCTCCTGTGCGGTGACCCTGGTCTTCGTGCTGATGGCCGAACTCTACGTCGGCTCGGGCATGGCGCAGCAGATCGCCGAAGCGCTGCGCGCGACGGTTGGGCGAGGCGCCGCCGTCGCCGTACCGCTCTTCGCGGGTGTCGGCGGCTTCCTCACCGGCGGAGGCTCGGCTGCCAACGCCATGCTGATGCCGATGGTGACGGCGCTGGCGCGCGCCCTCGCGCTTGACCCGGCATGGATCGCAGCAATCCAGAACAGCGTCTGCACCAACCTCACCATGCTCTCGCCAATACGCATTTCGATGGGCGCGGCGATCCTGTCGCTGGTCGCCTCCGACGGCGCGCTCTACCGGCGCGCCTGGCCACTCGCCGTGCCGCCCCTCGTCGTGGGAGTCGCAGCGGTGGCCCTCCTGCTCTATGCTCCGGCCTCTTGAAAATCGGAGGAGTTGACGATGGCGAAGGTGGCATTTCTGGGTCTGGGCGTGATGGGCTTTCCGATGGCGGGGCATCTCGCCGCCAAGGGCCATGACGTCACCGTCTACAACCGGACCTTCGCCAAGGCCGAGGCCTGGACCAAGAAGCACAAGGGCCGCGCCGCCAAGACGCCCAAGGAAGCCGCGGCCGGCCAAGAGATCGTGTTCTGCTGCGTGGGCAACGACGACGACCTGCGCTCGGTCGTGCTCGGTCCCGACGGCGCCTTCGCCGGCATGGGCAAGGGCACGATCTTCTTCGACAACACCACGGCCTCGGCCGACATCGCGCGCGAGCTCCATGCCGCGGGCAAGAAGCTCGGCATCGACTTCATCGACGCGCCGGTGTCGGGCGGACAGGCCGGCGCCGAGAACGGCCAGCTCACCGTGATGTGCGGCGGCGAGCAGGCGCCGTTCGACAAGGCCAAGCCCGTGGCCGACGCCTTCTCCAAGGCCGTGACCTTGATCGGCCCGCCGGGCGCGGGCCAGGTCACCAAGATGATGAACCAGATGTGCATCGCGGGCATCGTGCAGGGCCTCGCGGAAGCGCTGAACCTCGGCCAGCGCGCCGGCCTCGACATGGAGAAGGCGCTGGGTGCGATCTCCAAGGGCGCGGCGCAAAGCTGGCAGATGGAGAACCGCTGGCAGAACATGGTGGCCGGCAAGTTCGACTACGGCTTCGCCGTCGACTGGATGCGCAAGGATCTCGGCATCGCCCTGGCCGAGGGCAAGCGCCAGAAGGCCGGCATGCCGCTGGTGGCGCTGGTCGACCAGTTCTACGAGCGCGTGCAGGCCCGCGGCGGCGGCCGCTGGGACACCTCGAGCCTGATCCAGCCGCTGCAGAAGCCGTGACCATAAAGCTCTACAGCCGTCAGGGCTGGGGCTCGGCGATCGTGGAGGCGCAGCTCGACTGGTACGGGCTGCCCTTCACCCTCGAACCGGTCGGCGACATGCTGCGCGATCCTGAGGCGCGCAAGAAGATCGAGGACATCAATCCGCTGGCGCAACTGCCCACGCTGGTGATGTCCGACGGCACGGTGATGAGCGAGAGTGCCGCGATCACCCTGCTGCTGGCCGATATCACGGGCAAGGACTCTCTGGTGCCGGGCGCGAAGACGAAAGAGCGCGCGGCATTCCTGCGCTGGCTGGTCTTCATCGTCGCCAACATCTATCCGACCTTCACCTATGCCGACGTGCCATCGCGCTTCGTCGAAGTCGAAGCCGCACAGGCGCCGTTCGTGGCCACGCTCGACGCCTATCGCCAGAAGCTCTGGCGCCAGCTCGAGGACCAGGCCGGCGCGCCGTGGTTCCTGGGCGAGCGCCTCTCGGCACTCGACATCTTCATCGCCGTCATGACCCGCTGGGGACCGAAGCGGCCGTGGTTCGAGAAAGAGACACCGAAACTCGCCGCCATCGCGCGCGCCGTCGATGGCCTGCCGCAGCTGGCCGACACATGGAAAAGGAACACCCCCTCATGAAGCGCCGCCATCTTCTGTCGGTCTCGCTGGCGGCGCTCGCCGCGCCCGCCGCCTCGCGCGCCGAGGGCTGGCCCGAGAAAGCGATCACCATGGTCGTGCCCGCGCCGCCCGCCGGCGGCACCGACCTGGTGGCGCGCCTCTACAGCGACCTGCTGAGCCAGGAACTCGGCCAACAGGTGATCGTCGACAACAAGGGCGGCGGCAACGGCAACGTCGGCACCGCGATCGTGGCCCGCGCCAAGCCCGACGGCTACACGGTGCTGATGCAGTACTCGGCCTATCACGCGGCCAACCCGGCGCTGATCAAGGAGCTGAACTGGAAGCCCGCCGATTTCACCGGCGTGGCCATGGGCGCGGTCGCGCCGCATGTCATCGTGATCGCGAAGAAGGTGCCGGCGACGACACTCCAGGAATTCATCGCCTACGCCCGGGCCAATCCCGGCAAGCTCAACTTCGCCTCCGTGGGCCAGGGCTCGGTGCCGCATCTGGGCGGCGTGATGCTGAACAAGGCCGCCGGCATCGATCTCGTCCACGTGCCTTATAAAGGCGCCGGTCCCGCGACCGCCGACATCGTGGCGGGCCAGGTCGAATTGCTGATCGTGACGCCACCCTCGGTGTCCTCGCACATCCGGAGCGGCGCGGTGAAGGCGCTGGCGCTGGCCAGTGCCGAACGCCATCCCGCCTTCCCCGATATTCCCACGACGGCGGAAGCGGGCCTGCCGGGCTTCATCCTCGACGGCTGGTTCGCGATGTTCGTTCCCGCCGGCACGCCCGACGCGATCGTGCAGAAGCTGAACGCGGCGATGCGCAAGATCGCGAAGATGGACATCACGCGAGAGCGCGCCAACCAGCTCGGCACCGTGCTGAAGGACTGGACGCCGGCGCAGATGGACGACTTCGCCCGCAGCGAGGTCGCGGGCTGGGGCAAGGTGATCCGCGACAACAACATCACGATGAGCGAGTGACGTGAGCTGCGTCGGCATCGTGGGCGGCCTGGGCGTCGGCGCCACGGTTCATTACTACGAGAAGATCACGGCGGCCTGCGCGGCCCGCGGCGTGGTGCCCGAACTCGTCTTCAACCACGCCGACGCCAATACCGGCCAGGGCTTCGTGCGCGCGGGCCGGCTCGACCAGCTCGGCGACTATCTCGCGCGCTACATCGAGCAGCTGGCGGCCGCCGGCGCAACAGCCGTCGCCATCCCCGCCGTCACGCCGCATATCGCCGTGGCCGAGATCAAGGCGCGCACAAACGTGCCGCTGATCGACATCATGGAGACGCTCGGCGCCGAATTGCGCGCCCGGAAGCTGAAGCGCGTGGCGCTGTTCGGCACGATCTTCACCATGCAGGGCAGCCTGTGGGGCCAGGTGACCCCGGAGAACTCAGGCGCGGCGTTCGTGAAGCCGCAGCCCGACGAGATGAAGTTCCTGGGCGAGGCCTACCAGCGCCTGCTCGACACACGCACGCCCGCGCCGGGCGACGTCGACCGCTTTCGGGAGATCGCCGCTACCTTGCAGAAGCGCGACCACGTCGAGACGATCCTGCTGGCCGGCACCGACCTCACCGTGATCTTCGACGAGGCCACCGCCGGCTTTCCCTGCATCGACGTGGCGCGTCCGCACATCGACGCGATCGTGGCCCGGCTCCTGGCCTGAGGGAGCTGTCCCGGAAATGTCCCGGCCTCCCGGGACAGGTCCGATGCCGATGGCACAAAGGTTTTAGGCCATTTGTCCCGGCTTTCGCCCCCCCTGCCCCCCTCGCCAACCCGCAACAAAATTGCGCGGGCCGACGGGCTCAAAAGACCGCGCGCACACCCACGATTTCGCCCAGGCACTGGCCCACGTGATCGGCGGTCTCGGGCGCCAGGCCCTCGACCTCGATCTCGACGCTGAGCGCATCGGCATCGGCCTGCGCGAACACGCGCGCCGGCACGAGGCCGCGCTTGGCCAGAAGCTCGAGCGCGCGCGGCAGCACGCCGGGTTCGGCGTCGGCTTCGAAACAGTAACGGACGGTGGAGGAATTACGCTTGAGAGCGAGCACGGACGACATGGAACGACTCCTTGAAGAACGGACGAATAGCGACGGGCCGGTTTGCAGTGCAAACCGGGGTGCTAATTCGCCGAACGAGGAGGTCCATGCGGGCCATGGCTCACTATAGCGCCATCGGGCGGGCGCGGGCTACCCTCCCGGCAACGGCTCTCCGGGAAGGAAACAAAAATGCGCTCCACGCCGATCTACGAGGTTCATGCTGTCAAATACGCCCATCTGCCGCGCAAGGCTTGGGAAGTGCAGATCAACCCGGACCCGCACGACGCCAACTTCCCGATGGACTATTTCATCTGGGTGGCCATCCCGATCGACGAGAGCGGCCACCGCACCATCGGCGGCAAGCCCATCGTGATCGACACCGGCTTCAACGCCGCCGTCGGCAAGAAGCGCGGCCGCGAGGTGAAGACCAATCCGGCCGACCTGCTCGAGCATCTCGGCATCGACGCCAGGGAAGTCGAGGACGTTATCGTCACCCATCTGCACTACGACCATATCGGCAACTGGGACCGCTTCCCCAAGGCGCGCTTCCACCTGCAGGACAAGGAGATGCAGTTCGCGACCGGCCGGCACATGTGCCACGGCACCTTCCGTCACGCCTATGAGGTCGAGGACATCGTGGGCATGGTGCGCGCGCTCTACGGCAATCGCCTGGTGTTCCATGACGGCGACGACGAGATCGCGCCTGGCCTTTCAGTTCACCTGATCGGCGGCCACACGATGGGCATCCAGTCGGTGCGCGTGAACACGCGCGACGGCTGGCTCGTGCTGGCCTCCGACGCCTCGCACTATTTCTGGGGCGTCGAGCAGGAGAAGCTGTTCTCGATCGTCTTCTCGGTCGCCGACATGCTGGCCGGCTACGACACGCTCAAGAAGCTGGCCGACGGCCGCATCGAGAAGGTGATCCCCGGCCACGACGCGGAGGTCACCAAGCGCTTCCCCGCCTCGAAGAAGGGGCTGGAGGGGGTCTGCGTGCGGCTGGATTAGGGCGGTACTCGCACGTCGGACTTGTCGAGCAAAACCTGTTCGACGTCCGCTCTGCTCCTGTTGGCAGACACTCCCTGGCGCAGATGCATAGTCGCCATCCGTGGCGATCGCTCTACCTAATGCACATGCAGCCGCCACTGTTCAATGGGCTGCTTGCACTCTCCCTTGCCTTGCCGGCGGCGATCGCGGATTTATTTCTACCTGCTTTGTACGTGATGGCGTCGCTGGTGATGGTCGCCGTCATCTATTATTTCCTGCGCCGCTTCGGCCTTTCTGCCGTTGCGAGCGCAGCGGCGGCGCTTTTTTTGGACTGTCGCCGCAGGTCGTCTTCTTCGAGAGCTATTTCCGATACTCGCATATTGAGGCCGCACTTCTCCTCGTGGCGATGTTCTTCGCCGCTCGATACCTGTCAGATCGCCGGCTTTCGGATTTCGTTGGTCTGGCAGGAACTCTCGTGACCCTGGCCCTACTCAGGACGCTGTTCCATTTCGGCTGGGTGGCAATCGCCTTGCTCGTCGTCGGCGGCCTCGCTGCTCGCCGTGGCGGTTGGCGTCCGCGCGCTTTCGCGGTGACGATGATCGCCATCATCATCGCGGCTCTCCCTCCGCTGAAAAACCTGTGGGAGTTCGGAGTCTTCTCCTCGACATCTTGGCTGGGCCTCTCGATAGCCAATGTCGCGCTGCCGGTGTTCCCGGGAGATTCGGCTAAATTTCCCGCAGCCTTCCGGGACTTCGAGATCGGCCTCGCCCGTGGCGATTTCTCGCCTGCAGCGTCTCAGGCAGCCGCGACGCCGATCCTGTGGCTGGGGTGGACGGCCGCTGCGCGGGACTGTCCGGACAATTTGGAGAAGCGCCCGGAACTGTGCTCGATCCTAAAATCGAACGGCGGGGCAAACTTCAATCACTTGGAGATGATACCCTATTCCGAGGCACTCGGCCGCGATGCCCTGCGCTTCATACACCTTCACCCCGAGGTCTATCTCGGCCATGCGATGGGCAGTGCGATGTTGTTCGTCGGCGTGCCGTCCTGGGTCGACGCCGGTCCTATCGTCACGCCGTTCCAATCCTATACGGATGCCTGGGAGGGCTTGTTGCAGTATCGCAAGCGTCCCCAATCCCCCTTGAGTTCCACAACGACGATATGGGGACACATTGCCCGACGGTTAGGGGAGGTTTCCTTGCCCGTCATGGCATTCGTCATTTTTGGATCGCTCGTCATCATTCTGAAAGCGATCGAAGATGTCCGGCTTTATTGGCAAGGCCGGCGCGATGGTGCGGACTGGCTCCTGCCCGCCCTGGCTCTTATTCTCTTCGCAACTGTTCCGAATCTTGTGAATGGCATCGAATCGAACCGGATACGCTACTCCATCGAGCCAATGCTCCACTTGGCGGTCATTCACGGTGTGGTCGTCGTCCGACAAATGGTCCGTTCCCCGCTTCGCCATTGATGGGCGCCCAAGCGTGCTGAGACGACGCTGAATCCCTGCCTGAAAGCGAAGAGGGCTGCATCTAATCCACAGTCACCCGCCCAATTATATTCGCATTCAGGAGGCAATTTTCTATAGTCGCGGCAACAAACGATGCCATCATGCGCGCTGCAAGGCCGGGACTGGACGAGATTTAAGGCACGGGGAATACCGACATCCCCAGTTACTTCTTCTCCACGTTCCAGAGCGCGAGTTCTGGCACTGCCAGGAGACCGCTGATGTTGGTGCGAAGTGCGGTCGGCGAGGTGAACTGGCCGAGCGGCACGAAAGTCGGATAGCCGTCCGAAAGGCGCAGCGTCACCTGCTCGGCGATCGCCTTCTGCTTGGCCGGATCGGTCTCCTTGGCATAGGCATCGCGCAGCTTCTCGATCTCGGGATCGCACGGCCAGCCGAACGCAGCCTTCTCGCACGATGCGTTGATGAAGGCGGCCGAGACCGGATTCATCACGTCGGGTGACCCCCACGAGGTGAAGAAGACGCTCCAGCCGCCCTTGTCCGCGGCGTCCTTCTTGGCGCGGCGCGCGACCAGGGTCTGCCAATCCATCGACTGCAGGTCGACCTTGAAGCCCGCTGCCTCGAGTTGCGGCTTGGCCACGGTGGCGAGCTGATTATGACCGGCGATGTCGGTCTGATGCATCATCACGATCGGCGCACC